>JBCBYE010000493.1:0-3819 GCA_039816075.1 Pseudomonadota bacterium
GCGCAGCGGCTGGGCTATGCCGAGGCGGATCCCCATTTCGACGTGGGCGGCGTGGATGCGGCGCACAAGCTGGCGCTGCTGGCCTCCATGGCGTTCGGCGCGCGGGTGGATTTCGACGGCGTGGCGCTGGAGGGGATCGAGCGGATCACGCCGGACGACATCGCCCAGGCGTCGGATTTAGGGTTTCGCATCAAGCTCTTGGGCGTCGCGCGCATGACGCCGTCGGGGTTGGAGCAGCGCATGACGCCGTGCCTTGTGGGCGCCTCGACCGCCCTGGGGCAGCTGGGCGGCGTGACCAACGCGGTCGTGCTGGAGGGGGACGCGGTCGGCGCCGTCGTTCTTGAAGGGCCGGGCGCGGGCGAGGGGCCCACGGCCTCGGCCGTCCTCGCGGATGCGGTGGACATCGCCCGCGGCTTTGTCGGCCCGGTTTTCGGTGTGAAATCAACGGCTTTGCAGGCCGCGCCCCGGGCGGCGGACGAGACGCCGGCGGCGTTTTACCTGCGGTTCTCGCTGGCCGATGCGCCGGGCGTTCTGGCCAAGGTGGCGGCGGCGCTGGGGGAGGAGGGGGTTTCCATCCACCGCATGCGCCAGTCGGATCACGAGGGCGACGTGGCGCCGGTGATCATCGTGACGCATCCGGCGGTTAGGGGCGCTATCGAAGGCGCGCTGGGAAGAATAGGCGCGATGGACGAGTGCCTGGACGCGCCGGTCGCCCTGCGGGTCGAGACCGTCTAGATCCGGAGCCCGGCGCGGGATCCGGCGTCCGGCAAAGGTCTGTCGAACGTCTGGCATTCGTCCCGCAAACGTCCGGCCTCGGCCTGCCGATGGTCCGGCCCGGGACTGGCGAACGTCCGGATTTCGCCGGGACGATCCTCGGTCTTTGCGAGTTTTCAACGTTTCTGCGGCAGATTTGTCCGGACCTTTGGCGGATGAAAGGGACCGGACCCATGGGCGCACCGAAAACGGCGGAAGAGGAGACCGAGGCGCTGGCCCGGGAGATCGGGGCGGCGCGGGAGTTGGGATACATGCCCGCGATGCGCGGCCAGATCATCGCGGCGCGTCGAGGCTCTGAGGTGTTCGCGATGAAGTCGGCGCTTCAGCAGGTTCCGCCGGCCTGGTCGCTGATCGAGGGCGACGGGCCGCCGCGCCCGAAGAAGAAGAAGGTGACGCTGCGCCTGGACGAGGACGTGGCGGCCTGGTTTCAGGCGCAGGGTCGCGGTCATCAGACGCGCATGAACGACGTGCTGCGGGCCTTCATGCTGATGAGGCGGAGCGGGTTGGTCTGAGCGCCGGCGACGCGTTCGGAAACCTTGCGGAGGCATGAACGAAACGTTAAGAACTCTCGAGTCGGCCGTGCAGGTGGGAAAACGCGCGCGGCGTTCCGAGGATCAGGCGGCCTGCAAGGCCGGGGTGCGGTAGAGTATGAAGATCGATTTCGTTCGGGGCCTTGCGTTCGGCCTGGGTCTGGCGGGGATGTCGGCGACGGGCGCGTCGGCGGTGACGGTGACCGGGACCTCCGGCGACGTGACGACCGCGTTCATCGGCGATCTGGGCACGGGCGTGACGGATCTGGAGACGGCGGGCGATACGCTGGACTACCGGATCTATCGCGAGAGCCTGGTGACGCTGAGCGCGGCGGACGTCGCCTCGCTTCAGGCCAATGCGAACGGCGCGATCGTGGACACGAGCGGATTGGCCGAGGGTCAGGCGGTGCAGTCCTTCATCGTGGCGATGAAGCGCGATCCGTCGACGACGCGCCGGTCGGGCACGATCCAGTTCGACGGCTCGATTCTGGCGGTGATCACGAGCGCGGGCCACTCTTCGGGTCCCGTGCAGGGCCTGCAGAACACCGATGCGCCGTTCGGCGTGGCCGGCGTGAATTACGACCAGTCGCCCAACCCGACGTTCCGCGGCACGCTGGAGCAGAGCACGGAGAGCGTGGCGCTGGTGGCGGACCTGTCGGCGGACACGATCGCGGACAACACGATCAGGTTCGACATGATCTCCGGCGGCGCGGGCGGGCTGGAGCAGTTCCGGGTCATCGTCTCGGCGATCCCGGTTCCGGCGGGCGCGCTGCTGATCCTGTCGGCGCTGGGCCTGGCGGCCGGGCTGCGGCGGAGAGCGCCGGCGGCCTGACGGTCTGGCGAGATCGCGAGTTTCGAAGGGGGCGGCGACGCCCCCTTTTGCGTTTGGGCGCGGCGGTGATCGGCGGTGCGGGCGACGGCGGGCCGCTGGAGGAGGGGCTCGCGGAGGCCTCGACACGAAAAGGGGCCGCCGGAGCGGCCCCTTGCTGAACGGTTCCGTCGAAGATCCGAGCGATCGAGGCTCAGACCGCCTTGCTGAAGCGGCGCAGGGCGCCGGCGGCGAGGAAGGCGGAGCCGAAGAGGAGCACGCCGGCCGGGACCGGGATCACCGTGGCGAACTCGAAGCTGGGCTGGCTGGGGTTTCTGGACGTCGCCGACGTGAAGGTGATCTTGTCGAACGTGTCGCCGCCGTTGGCCATGAAGGTGAAGGCGCCCGAGGCCCCGCCGATTTCGCTCGACTCGCCGACGAAGGTCTTCGACATGCTCGACGCGGTGTCCGTGAAAGTGACCGAGTTGAAGCTGTCGATCGACGCCCAAAGCAGGGTGAATTCGGTCTGATCGGCGTTGAACGTCAGATCCACCGGGCTCGCCGCGCCGTTGTCTGCGGTGAACCCGCCGACCGAGTAGTACGGCGTGAGCGAGTTGGCGCCGAACGGGCTGACGAACTTGCCCGACTGGTTCGCCGGCGGGGGCGTCACGGTCGGATCAGCCGACCAGGTGGCACCCGCCGGCGTGTAAGCGCCGAAATCGTTCAGATCGACGGTGCTCTTGGCGGCAAAGGAGACGCTGATGTCGAGGGTGACCGCGCTGGCCATCATAGGCGCAAGCGCGAGAGCGGCCGAAGCCGCGAGCAGTCGAAGATCCATGCTGTCCCCACAGGTGTTCTCGAGCGGGCGGAAAAAGCAGCCCAGACGTCTAATCATTAAGCGCAGATTAACGCGATTCGCCGTGCCGCGCAACGGTCCGGCGCCGCCGCGCCCGACCGGCGAGGCCGCGCGGCCTGCATGTGCCGCTCGTGCGGTTCAGGACGCGGGCGTTCGCGCCCGCGCCGTCGTTTCGGCCCCCGGGGCGGCTCCGGAGCCGGCGGTCAGAGCAGGCGCGCGAGGAGCCGGCGGACGCCCGGGGGATGATGGAGACGGACGGGCCGGGGCTCGCGCCGAAGCGGGATGCGACGCTGCGCGTGGACGAGGATGTTCTGCGGTGGTTCCGCGGGCAGGGTCGGGGGCGCCGGACGCGGATGAATGATGTGCTGCGGGCGTTTGTGTTGATGCGGGTGGGGTGGCGTAGCTTCTACGCATTAGTTCGGCTTCAAGATCGTTGGCAGTTCTAACCCACTCCACGCCTTGACAACTCCAGACGACTAGAGACCATCTTCCAACACCAATTTTTTTGGCGGAGGGGTTCATGGATAGTTTTGTTGGTCAAGAGGCCTTCGTTGTCTTCGAAGGTGGTGGAGCGAAAGGAGTCCAACACGTCGCAACACTCAAAGCCATTGAGGAGAACGAGTTCCATGTGAGCGGATATGCTGGCGCGAGTGCGGGAGCCCTTGTTGCGGCGTTGGCAGCGGCAGGCTTCAAGGCGGACGAAATTTTTGATCCGATTAGTAAAAGTCATCTTCTTGATGACGAAGCTGGTACCAAGCGGTCCGCTCTAGACCTTATTGGAAGAGGATGGCCTTCCATCTGGGTGATAGGTAAGTTGAATAATAGACCTATTGAATTTTTTGCATTTATCA
>JBCBYE010000800.1:0-1872 GCA_039816075.1 Pseudomonadota bacterium
CCGCCGCGCTCGCCCCGCGGCCGACGCCTCGCCGCGGTCGCCTCGCCACGGTTGCCTCGCCGCCAACGCCCCTTCGCGCCTCTAGGGCAGGACTGCGCCCGGGTTCATGATCCCAGCAGGGTCCAGCGCCGCCTTGATCGCCCGCATCGCGGCGATCTTGGCCGGGTCTCCGTAGCGGGCGAAATCCTCGCGCTTCAGCCGTCCGATGCCGTGTTCGGCGCTGATCGACCCGCCATGGGCGTCGATCAGGTCGTGAACCACGCGCGTGATCTCGCCCTTCACGTTGGCGAACTCCTCGCGGCGGCGGCCCTCGGGCGGGAAGACGTTGTAGTGAAGGTTGCCGTCGCCCAGATGGCCGAAGCAGTTGGTGCGCAGCTCCGGCGCGATGCGCGCCAGCGTCGTCTCCGCCTCGTCGATGAAGGCGGCGACGCGGCTCATGGGGGCCGACACGTCGTGCGAGGCGATGGAGCCGACCTTGCGGTTCGCCTCCGGCAGGCTCTCGCGCAGGCGCCACATCTCCTGCCGCTGCGCTTCGGAGGCGGCGATGACCGCGTCCTGCGCCTCGCCCCGGTCGAAGGCTTCGGCCAGCCCGGCCTCCAGCCGCTCGCCCATGCCCTCCGGCCCCCCGGCCTCCACCAGCACGGACCAGCCGGGCATCGGCGTGAAGGGCGCGCGCACGCCGGGCACATGGGCGAGCGCGAAGCCCACGCCGGCGTCCTTGATCAGCTCGAAAGCCGAAATCGTCTCGCCCAGCGCCGCGCGCAGCCCATGCAGCAGGTCGAGCGCGGCCGAAGGGCCGGCGACGGCGACGAAGGCCGTCGCGGTCTCCCGCGGTCGCGGGAAAAGGCGCAGCGCCGCGGCGGTGATGACGCCCAGCGTGCCTTCGGAGCCGATCAGCAGGTGGCGCAGATCGTAGCCGGTATTGTCCTTGCGCAGCAGCTTCAGGCCGCGATGGATGGACCCGTCCGGCAGCGCCGCCTCCACCCCCAGCACCAGATCCCGCGCCATGCCGTAGCGCAGCACCTGCACGCCGCCGGCATTGGTGCCGAGCACCCCGCCGATGCGCGCCGACCCTTCGGCCGCGATGGAGAGGGGGAAAAGCCGGTCGACCGCCTCGGCCTGACGCTGCGCTTCGGCCAGAATCACGCCGGCCTCCACGATCATCGCGTCGTCCTCGGGCGCCACCTGGCGCACGCGGTTCAGCCGCTCCACCGACAGAAGGACGCCGGTCGGGCCCTCGGGGCGCACCTGTCCGCCCACCAGGCCCGTGCCGCCGGCATGGGGGATCACGGCGACGCGCGCCTCCGCGCAGGTCTTGAGCAGGGCGGCGACCTCCTCGGCCGAGCCGGGGCGCAGGATCAGCGCCGCCTCCCCCTGCCAAAGGTCGCGCGGTTCCGACAGGTACGGGGCCGAATCGCCCGCCTCGCGCACGCCCTGGGGGCCGAGGCGTTCGCGCAGAGCGTCGAGGAAGTCGGCGGAAGGGGGGTGCAGCGTCATGACGAGGGCTCCGATGAGGCGGGACGCGGGGCGGCGGCGCGGGCGAGCCGATCCCGCAGGGCCTCGCCCAGCCCGCCGGCGGGGATCGGCGCCACCGCGATGGCGCCGCAGCCGCCCAGCCGGGCGTCCAGGCGGCGAAGATGCGCGAAGAGGTTGGCGGCGGCCTCGGCGAGGTCGCCGCGGGGCGACAGGTTCAGCGCGGCGGCGGGCAGGCACTCCGGGTCCGGGCCGAAGCCCAGCCAGGCCTCGCCCGGCGCCGGCGTCGCCGCCTCCAGCCGCAGCGCCGCGCCGGGCGCATAATGCGAGGCGAGCTGACCGGGCGCGGTCACCGTCCGGCCTTGGGCGTCCGAGCTCGCCGGGGGCGGCGCCGCGCCG
>JBCBYE010000282.1:0-6000 GCA_039816075.1 Pseudomonadota bacterium
GACGGGTTCGAGGACTGGCTGCGGGCGCGGCGGCAGGGCGACGGCGCCGCGGCGGCGCCGGCGCTGCTGCGCGGCGCGGGGGCTGCGCGGCGCGCGGTCGACGTGGCGGTGCTGCCCCTGCCCATGGCCGCCTACGGGGGCGCCGTCGCGCCCATCGGCGACGCCGTCGCCGAAGAGGTGTCGCGCCTTCTGGGCCGCACCGGACTGCTCGACGTCATGTCGCATCTCTCGGCGCGGGAGGCGGGCCTCGACTGGCGCAACGCCTTCGCGATCAACGGGGCGAACGTGGCCTTCGCCGTGTCGGGCCGGGTTCGGTCCGACGCGCCCCGGCTGGAGGCGGATGTGGAGCTGCACGATCTGCAGGCAGGCACCCTGTTCTGGAGCCGCGGCTACTCGGGCTCGGCCGAGGGCGGGAGCGCCGACGCCTCCGTCCCCGCGCAGATCGCCCGGGCGGTCTTCCGCTCCATCGCGCAGCGCTCGGTCGACCTTTCGCAGACGCAGCCCCTGGGGACCCTGGCTGACCGGCAGGTTCTGATCGCCGCGGTGCGCCTGATGCATCTGGCGGCGACGGACAGCTTCGCCCGGTCCGGACGACTGCTGGACGAGCTGCTGGCGCGCCCGGCGCCCGGCGCCGCCGCCCTGGCCTGGCGCGCCAAGTGGCATGTGATGCGCGTGCAGCGCGGGCTGTCGCCCGATCCGGCGCAGGACCGCGCGGCCGCGCTCAGCCTCGCCGACCAGGCGTTGCAGCAGGACGAGGAATGCACGCTCGCCGCCACGGTGCAAGGCTTCGTCCACAGTCATCTTATGCGCGATTTCGCGGCGGCGGAGGCGAAGTACGCGGCGGCGCTGGAGGTCAACGCCTCGGACGCCTTCGCCTCGCTGCTGCTGGGCGTGACGCGCGCCTTTCAGGACGTGCCGGACGAGGCCATCGCCCTGACGGAGCGGGCGCGCCGCCTGTCGCCGCTGGATCCGGAGGCGTACTTTTTCCAGTCGCTCGGCGCGACCGCCTATTTGTGCGGCCGGCGGTTCGAAGAGGCGCTGTCGCTGGCCGAGCGGTCGCTGGCGGCGAACCGCAACCATCCCTCGACGCAACGGGTCAAGGTGATCGCCCTGCAGATGCTGGATCGCGGCGACGCGGCGCGGCGCGCGGCGGCGGATCTGCTGTCGCTGGAGCCGTCGCTGACCATCAAGGGCTACCTGGCCCGTCACCCCGCCGCCGAGAGCGCATCGGGCCAGGAATTCGCGCGCGCGCTGGCGGCGGCGGGCGTTCCGGCAAGTTGACGTTCAAGGAGGATCATTCATGGCGACCACAGGCGGTTACGGCGGATATGGCGGTTACGGGGGCTACGGCGGGTATGGCGGCTACGGCGGCAATGCCGGCTATGGCGGGCTGACCGTCGGCATCGATGCGGGCATCGCGCCACGCGGGGCGCCGGCGCCCTACGATCCGATCCTCTCCACGGGCATGATCATCGCGTCCGACGGCATCGGCGTTCCCTGGCGCCCGGCGGCGGCGCAGCCGCATCGGCGGCTCGACGGGGTCGAGGCGCTGAACCTCTGGGCGCCCTGGGTGCGCGGCTTCATCCTGTCGAGCGAGGTTCTGCCGCGCCTGGCGTTCCGCCCGTCGGCGGTCGAGGGCGCCATCGACCTGCTCGAGACGGTGGATCTGCCCAACGGCGATCTGTCGCCCCGGCCGCTGCTGCGTCTGCGGCGGCCGTCGGAGGCGACGCTGGTCGCTCAGATGGACCTGGTGCGCGCCTATGCCGATCTGCGGGTGGATCGCCAGGCGGAGATCACCTCGCAGCTCGGATTTCCAACGCCCTACTACGCAAGCATCGTATCGCTGCATCCGGCGCGGGACGGGGCCGTTCTGGAGCTGATCGCGGTGGTGCAGGGGCTGGCGGCGACGGCCTCCATGCGCGTCAAGCATGCGCTGGCGGTGCGGCGCCCGGACGAGCTGTCGTCGCAGGTCATGCCGATCATCCCCACGCCCGGGCACGGATCGCTGCCGGCCGCCCATGCGGCGGAGGCCTTCGCCGTGGCGGATCTGCTGAAGCTGCTGTTCTTCCCGGACGCCGCCGACGCGGCGCAGGCGCGCGGGCGCGAGGCGCTGGATCGGCAGGCGGCGCGCATCTCGGCCAACCGGGTGGTGGCCGGCGTGCACTATCCCATCGACAGCTATGCGGGCGCGGCGCTGGGCCGGGTGCTCGTGGCGCATCTGGCCCGGCGCGCCGGCGCGGCGCCCGCCGCGTTCGATGCCGCGTGGACCTTCATGGCCGGGGCGGACGCCGTCATGGAGGGTGATTTCGACGCGCTCGCGATCACGCCGGCGGCGGCGATGCCGGGACTGGCGGCAGAGGCGCAGGGCCTGTCCTCGGCCGCGGTGCAGGGCGAAAGCGCGCCGTGCCCGCCGCTGAAATGGCTGTGGGACCGGGCGGCGGCGGAGATCGCGGCCCGCCGCGGGACCGGCGACGTCGCCGGGGTCGGAGTGTGAGCGATGGCGGCGACCTATGAATGGAGGCATGCCTCGGCCAGCAGCGTCGATCCCTATGGCGACTGGGCGAGCGTCGACGGCGCCGATTTCCTCATCGACTACAAGCGCGACCTGAAACGCTACGACGCGGGGCAGGGCGGCGCGCCGCAGGCCTGGGCCATCCTGCCCGCGGCGGAGGAGGGCGGCCCCGGCGCCGGCCCCGCGGCGCTGCCCTTCTTCTTCCCGAGGCAAAGAGAAGACAAGCGGCGCAGCCTGGAGATTTTCGCTGCGCCGGACGTCTCGCCCGATCAGCGCAAGCGGCTGATCGTGCCGCTGGCCCTGCGGCAGGACGCGCTGCCGGAGGAGGACGAGCCGCCCATGGCCTTCGACCGGGACGAGCATGGCGTGATCAAGACCTTGCCGTCCGACGTCCGCGAGCCGGAGTTGGGGGAAGACGACGTCATCATGGTCGTCGTCGATCACCTGCCGAACGTCGCCCACGCGGCCTTCGCGCGGGCCGACGGCCTCGGCAGCCGCGTGCTGTGGGCCTGGATGCAGGAGGGCCGGCGCAAACCGGGCGCGCCGACGCCCTTCGGTCGATCCCTCTCCGGCCATGAGATCGACGCGGTCCTGGCCGAGGGCCTCGATCCGCAGGAGGCGATGCGCAGGCTGGGGCTGATCGATCCGCGGCGCGATCAGCAGCCCTCGGGCCTGGCGCGGTCCACCCATGGCACGGCGGTGGCGGCGCTGGCCGCCGGTCGGCTGGACCCGAGCGCGCCGCCGACGCCGGCGGAGCGCGCCTGGCTGATGATGGTCGGCCTGCCGGCCTTCGCCAACTGGGACCATTCGGGCCTGGGGTTGACCACCTTCGTGACCTTCGCCCTTCACCACGCCCTGCAGCGGGCGCTGCGGCTGATGATCGACGCGAACAAGCCCAACACGCGCGTGATCGTCAATCTCAGCTACGGGATCGCCGGCGGCCCGCATAACGGGCGCGACCTGATGGGCGGCCATATCGACGGGCTGTTCGCGGAGTTCGATCGCGGGTGGAGGGGCCATTTCGGCGTCGGCGCAGCGGCCGGGTTCCAGGCGCCCATCGCCGTGACGATTCCGGCGGGCAACGGCCTGCAGTCGCGCAGCCATGCCCGCCGCGTGCGGGCGGACGGCGAGGCGACGACGGAGCTGGAGGTCGCCTGGCGCATCCCGCCCGGCGACCGCACGTCGAGCTTCATGGAGGTCTGGCTGCCGAAGGCGGCGCGCGACGTGACGGTCGTCGTCGCGCCGCCGATCGGGCCGGCGGAGACCTGGAGGCCCCGGACCAACGAGACGGGCCGGCTGAAAAGCGCGGCGCGTCGCCTCCTCGCGGCCTCGACCGGCGCCGGACCGGGCGAAGGCGTCGTCGCGCGGCTGTCGGCGGAGACGAACTTCTTCGCGTTCAAGACGCAGCGCCTGGTGTTGGCCGTGGCGCCGACCGACGCCTCGGCCGCCTCGTCGCCGCGCCTGCCGGCGCCCTGCGGCGTATGGCGGGTGCGCGTATCGGCGAGCCTGCCGGAAAACGGCGCCATCCTCGCCTGGATCCAGCGCGAAGATCAGACGGTCGGGCTCGTGCAGCGGGGACGGCCGAGCTACTTCGAAGATCCTGCCTACGCCCGGTTCGATGCGCTGGGGCGGCCCGGCCAGGACGACGCGCCGACCGCGACGGTGCGGCGGCACGGCACGATCAACGGCGCGGCGGAGGGGCGGCAGGCCGTGGTCGCGGGCGCCTACCGGCTGTCCGACGGGCGTCCGACGGACTATTCGGCGGCGTCGGACCCCACGGACCACTTCGGCGCGACGACGCAGGCCGGGGGCCGCAAGGAACGGGTGCGGCCGGCCGTGCTGATGCCCGTGGATCGCTCCCGCGCCTTGCCGGGCCTGCTTACGGCGACGCAGACCGGCGGGGGCGGCAGGTTGTCGGGGACCAGCGCCGCGGCGCCGCTGGCCGCGCGCTGGCTGGCCGATTTCGGTCGCTGGTCCATCGAACCCTGGGAGCGCCTGCGCGAGGCGGCGAAGGCGAACGAGACGGCCATCGCCTCGACCGCCGCGGGACCGGAGGCGCCGTTGCACGGCCCGCCGGAGCGGATCGGCGACGGCCGGCTGCCCCGACGCGTCGCGACCGACCTGCGCCGTTTGGGCTGAACGCGGCAGGGCCCGCTCCGGGATCGGGCCCTGCGCGGCGGCGCATGCGGGGCGGTTCGACCGCCCCGCCCACGTCTCAGGTGAACAGCAGCGCCTTGCCGTCGCCGTCGACGTAGAAGGCCTTGAGCATCGCGGCCTCCTGGTGCTTGTCGGCGCGATAGGACGGGTAGAGCTCCCGATCCTTGATCATGTGCAGGACGCGCGTTTCCAGAAACGTCTTGGGCGAGGCGATGCCCCGGCCGGCGGCGACCTCCACGATCATCTGCTCGAGGATCTCGGGAAAGCCCCAGACCTGCGGATTGGGGATCGGGACATGGGTCATCGTGCCGGGCCAGCCGCGCGAGTAGGAGATCAGCGTGTGGTCGACCGTCGCCTGGGCGTGACCCTCGACGTCGTGCTTGATCTTCAGCGCGATGTCCTTGTGGTGGTCGTCGATCTTGAAGGGCATGGGAGCAGGTCCTTTCGCTGCGGAGGGGGCGGCGCGCGCAGGCGCCTGGGGGGAAATGCGGGCCGGGGCCGGCGCGGCGGGCGCCAGCGCCCGATACGCCTCGGAGAGGCGCGGTTCGTCGACGAGGCCGTGCAGGATGGTCGAGCCGATCACGAACTCCGTCTCGCCGTCCGGGCCCGGGCGTTCGAAGGCGACGCGGGGGAGGTGCTTGACGCCGCCGAAGTCGAGGCCCGACTTCTCCTCGAACGTGGCGACGGTGAAGAAGCCGAGGTCGAAGATCAGGTCGAGCGCCTCCTGGCTGGGCGAGGTCGGGTCGATCTCCACCAGCGCGTGGTCGCGGATGAGGCGGGCGAGCAGATCCAGATGGCCTCGCACCAGCGCTTCGCCGAGCGCCTCGAACGCGGTGTCGTCGGTCAGAACGGTCATGATCCGGATGCCTTTGCGTTTGACGTCGGTTCGGACGGGATCGCGCGCGTCAGACGCGCTCGATCGAGCCGAAGCCGAGGATGAAGGGAACCTGGAAGCACCAGAGCACCAGCGTGTCGTAGGCGTTGATGTCGATGGCCGGCGGGATCAGGCCCGATTGCTGGCCGCCGATCGGCTCGATGCGATCGGTCAGGCGCTGAAAGTCGGTCTCGATCGCCGTGCGCTGCACCTGCGGGTCCTGCGCGTCGGCGGGGATGCCGCGGGACAGCGACCATCCCGGCGCCGGCGATCCGTCGAAGAAGAAATCGGGCGTGGTCAGCATCAGCACGCCGTTGGCCTGCCGGTCGAGGGTGAAGCCGCCGCGCAGCACATGGCCCTGTCCGGGAACGAAAACGCCGCTTCCGATCCGCATGGGGGTCTCCTGATCTGAGAGGGAGGGAGGCGCCGCGGGTCGGACGAGGCCGTCCCGCGGCGC
>JBCBYE010000662.1:0-2559 GCA_039816075.1 Pseudomonadota bacterium
GCCGAGAGGTTAATTCAGAGCGGTCAACGCCAACGTTCTGTTAGCAGGTGAACGCGGCCTTGCGCGGCGCGGTTGCGGAAGGGTTACCGCGGCGCGGCGCGGCCCCGACCCTTGGCGATGCGCCAACGACGGGCGCCGCCCTCGGCCTCCGCTTCGTGCAGCAGGACATGGCCTTGCTCGGCGCAGAAATGCGGCACGTCCACGATCGCGGCGGGGTCGTCCGTCAGCACGTCCAGCACGTCGCCCGGCGCCAGCGGCTGCAGCCGTTTGCGCGTGCGCAGCACCGGCAGGGGGCAGAGCAGGCCCCTGGCGTCCAGCGTTGCGGCGGGCGCGGCGCCGCGCGTCCGGTCGTCGTCCGGGGGCGGGACCTGGCGTGCGTCGCGGGGATCGTGCGGGTCGGACATGGCGGATCGGCCTTTGCTGGGCGTCGCCCCGCGGGGCTAGACCGGCGGCGGCGGCGGGGCAAGGGGCGGGACGCGGGACTTGCCCCCTGCGCGGCGCAGCCCTAGCGTCCGCCTCGCCGCTTGAACGGAGCCGTCATTCGCCCATGCGCCTCTCCGCCCGATCCCTGCGCTCGCCCGCGACGGTCCTGGCGCTTGCCGCCGCCTGGGGCCTCATCGGAACCGCCGGGGCGCAGACCGGGGACGACGCGTGGATCGACGCCCGGCCCGAGGCGGCGGCCTTCGCTATCGTCGACGGCGACGGCATCGAGGCGCCGCTGGGCGGGGCCGAGGGCGATGCGGCGCGGGGCCGCGCGCTGTTCGCCGATCCTGAGACCGGCGGCTGCATCGCCTGCCATGCCGCGCCCGATCTGCCGCGCCGGGCCGTCGCGCCGCGCATTCTTCGCGACCGCGCGGGCGCGCCGGCGGCCCCCGACCCGGTGGAGCCCGAGCCGCAGCCGTCCGTCGAGGACGCCGCGACGGACGGGGCCGAGGCCGACGCGTCGGAGCGGGAGACCGCAGCCGAAACCGAAGCCGAGACGCCTCCTGCGTCCGACAGCGACAGCGCCGAAGCCCCGCGCGACGCCCCCCGGCCCGCGCCGCGGCCTGCGGTCGAAGAGGCTCCTCAACTCGCCGACGCCACGCCTGAGGCGCCTGAGGCGCCGGCCGAGGCGGACGGAGAGGACGCCGAGGCGGACGCGCCCGAAGCGCCCGTCGCCCCGCTGCCGCCCCCGCCCGCGGGACCCGATCTCGCCGGCGTCGCGGACCGGATCGACCTGGCCGGCCTGCGCCTGTGGATCGTCGATCCGCGGGCCTTCGCCGTCGCGCCCGACGTCAAGCCGGGCTATCACGCCGTCGATCCCGACCTTGCGCGCCTTCAGCCGGAACTGCGCCAGCCCTGGTTCACGCCCCAGCAGGTGGAGGACGTGGCCGCCTATCTGGCGACCCTCGCCGCCGAGTGACCGACCTGCGCGGGGCCGCCTCGCCGTCCGGAGGGGCGGCGCAGGTTTCAGCCCCGCACGGCATCGTGAGGCGAAGCGACGCCGCGCCTCGTCGACCTGCGCGTCGGCGCGGGTTACCTGCAGGGTCTTGGAAGACGACGGAGCCGACATGGGCGAGATCGGACTGCTGACCGCGTTCCTCGGCGGGGTGCTGAGCTTCCTGAGCCCCTGCGTGCTGCCGCTCGCGCCGCCCTACCTCGCCTTCATGGCCGGCTCCACGCTCGACCGCATCACCGCGGAGGGCGGCGAGCCCGACGCCGCGGTGCAGCGTCGGGTCGTGATCTCCTCGATCTTCTTCGTGCTGGGCCTGGGCACCGTCTTCGTCGCGCTGGGCGCGACGGCGAGCCTGGTGGGGCAGACGCTGGCCGCCTGGCGCTACGAATTCGGCGTGGTCGCCGGCTTCGTGATCTTCGGGCTCGGCGCCCATTTCATCGGGTTCCGACGCGCGCCGCTGGCCGCCGTGCTGGTGATCGTCGCCATGGGGCTGCTAGCGCTGTCGGGCGGCTGGTCGTCCCTGGCGGATGCGGCATCGCGGCAATGGCCGGTGCTGGCTGCGCTGCTCGGCTTCGCCGTGGCGCTGCGCGCGACGGGCTACGAGCATGTCCCGTTCCTGATGGGCGAGGCCCGGTTCGATGCGGGCGGGCGCGCGGGCAGTTATGGCGGGTCCTACGTCATCGGGCTCGCCTTCGCCTTCGGCTGGACGCCCTGCATCGGCCCGGTTCTGGGCTCCATCCTGTTCCTCGCGGCGCAGGAGGAGACCATCGGCGCGGGCGTCGCCATGCTCGCGGTCTACGCCCTCGGCCTCGGCGCGCCGTTCATCGCCGCGGCGGCCTTCGTGCGGCCCTTCATGCGTTGGATGCGCGGGTTCCGCCGGCATCTGGGGCGGGTCGAAGCGAGCATGGGCGGGCTGCTGGCGGTGGTCGGCGCGATGATGATCACCGGCACCTTCGAAACGCTGGCCTTCTGGCTGCTCGACACCTTCCCGGCGCTGGCCACCATCGGCTGATCTTCCGGCATGCGGGGGATCGAGCGGGGCGCTGCGCGCGCGCGACCGCCGGCCCCCCTCCCGGTCCCTCCCCCCGGCGGGGGGAGGGGACCGTGCGGCCGGCCGACCCAGC
>JBCBYE010000121.1:0-9005 GCA_039816075.1 Pseudomonadota bacterium
CCCATGGCCACGGCCATGCCGGCCTGCACGGCGCTGCGGGCGGCGGCCTCGGTCACCGGGAACTCGCTGATCGCGCAGCCGATCTCGGCCATCAGCGCGGTCTTGGCCTCGGTGTCGTCGTCATGGCTCGCCATGGGCAGGGCGTGGGCGCGGCACAGCTGCGAGACCTCGCGCAGCACCGCCATCACCGCCGGCTCGGCCGCCTCCCGATCGGCGATCTTCGCGTCGGCCCGGGCACGGGCGGCGGCGTCGCTCAGGCCCATGTCGGACTTGAGATAATCGATGAACCGCTCGGCGTTCCGGTACTGGCCCTGGCCGGGCGTGTGGTCCATCAGAGAGACGAGGTCGATCATCCCCGCCTCCACCAGGGCGCGCAGATCGCCCAGCGCCTCGGTGTAGACGATGTCGAAGCGGGCATGGATCCGATGATCCACCCGCAGCCCGTCGCGGGCGCCGTGCAGGTCCCGGATCACCGAGGCGGTGTGGGCGGCGGACCGACGCTCTCCGTCCTTGGCGGCGCGCGAGAAGCTGACCGAGGCGTAGGCGGTCGTCGCCCCCGCCTCCGCCAGCCGCCCGTCGAGCGAGGCGAGGGCGATGGGCATGGGCATGTCGACGCCGGTGCGGGGCTCGATCTCCTGCTCGATCATGTCGCCATGCATGTCGACCGCGCCGGGCGTCAGGTGCAGCCCGTCGCCGCCGAGGCCCCCGGCCACGGGGGTCTCGACGATTTCGGCGATGCGCCCGCCCTCGATGCGCAGGGACCCGCGCTCGACCAGGCGATCGGGCAGGACGAGGGTGAAATCGGAGAGCCACATGCGCGGAAGGTCCGGAACCGGAGGGACGAAGAGAGAGCGCCGCGAGATGCCGCGGAGCGGGGTCGGAAGGCAAGCGACGGTTTGATGACGGCGACGGTCAGGTCCGATTGCAAGAGTTGACAGCTGTCAACTCGAGGGTTTTTCGCAAAGGTTAACAGAAGGTTGAGAGATGCGCCGGGGGCTCCGGCCGGCGCGCGGCGCGCTGGGACGGCGGTATCGCCGGCGGCGTTCAGGCGCTAGGCAGGGACGCGGCGACCGGCCGGCGCCGGGCGCGGCCTGCGCGCCCCGGCGGGGCGACGGCGGAGGCGCCCCGAGGGGGAGCGGCCAGGAAGCGCCCCGACGGGGAGCGGCCAGGAGGCGCCCCGAGGGGGAGCGGCCAGGAGGCGCCCCGACGGGGCGACGGGACGGGACCAGGAGCGATGTCTGAAATGACGGTCGAGACCGTTCTGCTGGCCATGGCCGCCTTCGCCGCTGCGGGGAGCGTGAAGGGGGTCACGGGGCTGGGGTTTTCGACCACGGCCCTGCCGATCCTGACCTTCGGCCTGGGGCTGAAGGAGGCGCTGCCGCTGGTGATCCTGCCGTCGCTCGCCTCCAACGTCGCGGTGATGGCCGGCGCGGGGGGCTTCGGCGAAACGCTGCGGCGGTTCCGCTGGATGTACCTCGCTTCCCTGCTGGGCATCGCGGCGGGCCTGACGCTGTTGGGGCGGGCCGAGGGCGGAGGACCCGCGGCGCTGCTGGGCGCGGCCCTCATCGCCTTCTGCGCCTTCGCCTGGGCGGCGCCGGACTTGCGGCTGCCGGCGCGGCTGCATGCGCCGCTGGCCGCGCCCACGGGCTTTCTCACGGGTCTCGTCAACGGTCTGACCGGCAGCCAGGTGCTGCCGGTGACGCCCTATCTGCTGTCGCTGGGGATGGAGCGGGAGCGCATGGTGCAGGCGGTCAACCTGAGCTTCACGATCTGCTCGCTGGCGATGATGGCGGGGCTGTCGCGGCTGGGGCTGGTGAGCGGCGCGGACCTGGCGCTGTCCGCCGCGGGCATCCCGGTCGCCTTCGGCGCGGTCGAGATGGGCGCGCGGCTGCGCCGGCGCCTGCCCGAACGGGTGTTCCGCAACGCGGTTCTGGCGGTGCTGAGCGCGGCGGGCGCGGCGCTGATCCTGCGCAGTCTTTAGGGGAGGCCGCCGGAGCGATCCCGCGGGGGATGTCTGGAGCGACCTCCTGGGCCAAGACCCGAAAGCGGCGTCCGGTCGGATGGAGTTCGTGGTTCCACTGCCCTGCCTGGCGGGAGAGATGAAAGGGCGAGTGAGGTCCGGCTGAGCGACGCGCAGGTCCTGCGCGTCGAGCCGCATCTTCCAACCGACGCTCGCGTTATGCCGCGCGTCCGATGACGCAGAGTGATCTCGGGCATCGTCCACGAACCGATCAGCGGCTGCCGTCGGTCCGACGCGCCGAAGCGCTGCGGGCCGCGCAAAACGCCGTGCAACCGCTGGGTCCGGTGGGAGAAGACGGGCGTGCGGCAGAGGGCGTTCCAGGCCCTCGTCGCCTCCGGCGGCCCGCCGGCGGAGCTGATGCCGGCGAGCGCTGGGACCAAGGCGCAGAGGTCGGCGACAGGCGGAGAAGGGGGGCCGCCGCCGCGGCCATGGCGCGGTCTCGTCCCTCTCGGCGAACGCGGGCGGTCGCCTGCCGGGCGGCGGGTTGTCCGACGACCGAGCTGCACGGCGTTGCGGACCAGCGGGGGCGGCGGGTCGCCTACGGCATCACGCCCGGCCGGCGCGGCGACGTCCCCGTTGCTGGCGGCCTCATCGACCTGCCGCCCGCGACGGCGACCGTTCCGGCGGACCGCGCCGACGACGGCGACGCCTTGCGGGCGCGGCGGCTCGCGCGCGGAACGACGCCCGTGATCCCGAACGCCTCGTATCGCAAGCCCCGTCTCGCAAGCGCCCCGTGTCGCAAGCGCCTGCATCCGGTCGATCGAGAGGCATGCGCCCGAAGGACCCTCGTCGAACGCGCGTTCTGCCGGCTGAAGAACGTCCGCAGGGTCGCCGCACGGTGCGACCGTCTCGCTGCGACATGCTCCGCCGCCATCGCGCCCGCCGCTATCGTCGCTTGGTGGATATGCGTCTTGGCCCTAGCGCAGGCGGGCGCGCAGGCGGTCGGTCAGCCATTCCATCGCCAGCACGATGACGAAGATGGCGAGGATGATCGTGCTCGCCTTTTGATACTGGAAAAGGTCGAAGGCGGTCTTGAGCTCCTGCCCGATGCCGCCGGCGCCGACGAGGCCGAGCACGACCGAGGAGCGCACGGCCTTTTCCAGCGCGAAAAGCGTGGTGTTGATCATCGAGGGCATGGCGTCGGGGATCACGGCGGCCATGAGGATGCCGAAGCGGGAGGCGCCGGCCGCCTCCAGCGCCTGCTGGGGCTCGGGCTCCGCATCCTCCATGGCCTCGGCGAAGAAGCGGCCGCAGAAGCCCAGGGTATCGACGGTGATGGTCAGCGTGCCGGCGACCGCGCCGAGGCCCACGGCCGAGACGAAGATCAACGCCCACACGAGGTCCGGCACGGTGCGGGCGAGCGAGACCACGCCCTTGAAGAGGAACCCGAAGGGTCCGAAGGGCGACAGTCCGCGGGAGGAGGCCCAGGCGATGGGCGCCGAGATCAGCACGCCGAAGACGGTGCCGACCAGGGCGATCTGCAGCGTTTCCACCATGCGCTGGAGCATGCGCGCCAGAAAGGCCGGGTCCGTGTCCGGCGGCATCATGCGCGAGACCAGGCGGGCGATGCGCGGTCCGCCCTCGTAGAGCCGTTGCGGCGAGGGCGCGACGTCGCCGAGCGAGGCGATGACCAGGGCGGCCGCCCCGACCAGAAGGGCGAAGGTGAGGGCCGACATCCCCTCGAACCGACCGGGCAGGCGGTGTTTCGGCGGACCTGCGGCGTCGGTCATGGGGCGGGCGCCTTGGGCGCGGGTTCGAGCGCGAGGGGGCCGGGGGCGAGGGTGCGGCCGGCCTCCGGAGGGCCGTCGCCGCGGCGGGCCGCGGCCTCGGCGACGCCGGGCGGCGAGGGGCGGGCGAGGGTCATGCGAACAGCGCCTCCAGCGTCGTGGGGGAGAGGTCGGCGGCGGGCCGGTCGAACGCCACGCGCCCGTCCCTGAGCGCCACGATGCGGTCGGCGTGGTCGAGGGCGTGGCGCATGTCGTGGGTGGTGAAGAGGAGCGCCGCGCCGCGGCGGGAGACGACCTCGGTGAAGAGGGCCATGACCTCGGCCCCCGCGGCGGGGTCGAGGCTGGCCGTCGGTTCGTCGGCGATGACGAAGCGGGGGCGCGAGACGAGGGCGCGGGCGATGGCCACGCGCTGCGCCTGCCCGCCGGAGAGGCGATCGGCCCGGTCGGCGGCGCGGTCGGCGAGGCCGACCTCGGCCAGGGCGTCCAGCGCCTCGGCCCGCCAGGCGGCCGGCGCGAGGGTGGCGGACCAGCCGCGCCAGGTGGCGCCGGGGCGGCTCATGAGCCCGTGCAGGACGTTGGAGAGCGCGCTGCGCCGGCGCACCAGCCCGTGTTTTTGAAAGACGAAGCCGGCGGCGGCGCGGGCGCGGGCGCGGCCGGCGCGGCTGGTCAGGGGCTGTCCCAGCGCCTCCGCCCGGCCGGCGGCGGGGGGCGCGAGGCCGATGGCGGCGTGGAGCAGCGTGGTCTTGCCGGCGCCGTTGGGGCCGATCAGGGCCACCCGTTCCGCCGGCGCGACGGTCAGCGAAACGCCGTGCAGCACGTCGCGCGCGCCGCGGCGCACGCGCAGGTCCTGCAGACGACAGACCGCCCCCGAGGGATCGGGGGCGGTCGTGAGAGGGTTTGGCGCCAAGCGGGGGGCTCAGTCGCCGACGAAGGCCGAGAAGGTGTCCACGCCGATGGTGCGGTACATGTCGCGCACGTAGTCGTAATCGGCGTCGTCGATGGAGGTGAGGAAGAAGCCGCCGGCGTATTTGGCGTTGTCCTCGCCCTTGAGGACGGCGTCGAGCAGGCGGTCGCCGTCGTCGACGAAGGCCGACTTGACCTTGGCCAGCACGTCCGCGTCCACGTCCGGCCGGGCGACGAGGATGTCGTTGGGCAGGTCGCGGCCGCGGGCGACCACGGTGAAGGCGGTGTCGGGGAAGGCGGCGCGGATGCGCTGCAGGTGGCCGAAGTTCATGCCGACGCCGGCGATGTCGCCGCGGATCAGCGCCTCCACCGCCACGTTGCGGCGGATGATCTGCGCGTCGTAGTCGTCACCCATCTTGAGGCCCATGTCGGCCAGCGCCTGCGCCGGGCCCAGATGCTGGGAGGTGGAGCCGACGGAGCCGAAGGTGACGGTCTTGCCGCGCAGATCCTCGACCGACTTGATGGGCCCTTCGGAGAGGACGACGATCTGCGCGAAGTAGTCGGGGCGCTGCCAGCCGGCGACGATGACCGGATCGACGAGTTCCTTGAGGACCACGTATTCGGCGGGGCCGGTGAGCACGAAGTCGACGGCGTCGGCGTTCATCGCCTCCACCGCGGCGGTGCGGGAGGCGACGGGAAAGAGCTCCACCTCGAGGCCGGTGACGGCCTCCAGCTCGGCCTCGAAGGCGCCGAATTCCTGCGTGAGGGCCTCGAGCCCCTCCACGTCGGTGACGGCGAGCTTGATGGGCTCGGCGGCGGCGGCCGAGGCCGCGAAGGCCAGCGCGGCGGCGGCCAGGATCGGTTTGAGCATGGGGGTCCCTTCCCTTGCGTGACGAGAACGTCGCAAAGGCGCGATAAGGCAGGCGCGCGACGGGTCGGTGATGGTCCGGTTGCAGTTTCGTGACGCAGGCGGGCGGGGGGACGCACGGATGGATTGGGTGATCGAGGGCGGCGAGGCGCTGGGCGAGGCGGGGCTGGAGCGGCGGGACGTGTTCGTGAGCGGCGGCGCGCTGGCGGAGCGGGCGGCGCCGGGGGCGCGTCGCTTCGATGCGCGGGGCCTGGTCGTGGCGCCGGGGATCGTGGATCTGCACGGGGACGGGTTCGAGCGGAACTTCTCGCCGCGCGCGGGGGTCTTTTTCGACCCTGAGACGGCGCTGATCGAGACGGACCGGCAGCTGATCGCCAACGGCATCACCACCGCCTATCTGGCCATGACCATCAGCTACGAGCCGGGGCTGCGCAGCGTCGAGAACGCGCGGGCCTGGGTGGCGGCGCTGGAGCGGGTGCGGCCGCGGCTGATCGCCGACATCCGCTGGCAGCTGCGCTGGGAGCTTTACGCCCTCGACGCGGTCGAGGAGGTGGCGGGCTGGCTGAGCCTGGCGCCGCGGCCGGTGCTGGCCTTCAACGATCATTTCTCGATGCTGTTCGATGCGGAGGGGCGCGAGAAGCCGAAGCTGAGCAGCTACCTGGCGCGCTCCGGCCTGAGCGAGGCGGAGTATCGCGCCATGATCGCGAAGCTGAAGGCGCGGGCCGACGAGGTTCCGGCGGCGGTGGAGCGCCTGGCCGTCGCGGCGGCCGCGGTCGGCGCGCCGTGCTTCGCCCATGACGAGATGAGCGTGGAGACGCGGCGCGCGCATCGCGGCCTGGGCATCGGCGTGTCGGAATTCCCGATGACCGAGGCCGTGGCGCGCGAGGCCGTGGCGGCGGGAGAGCCGACGGTGCTGGGCGCGCCCAACGTGGTGCGGGGCGGCAGCCATATCGGCGCCCTCGATGCGGAGCCGGCGGCGCGCGCGGGGCTCTGCACCGCGCTGGCCTCGGATTACTGGTATCCCGCGCCGCTGGCCGCGGCGGCGCGGATGCTGGACGCCGGCGACCTGCCGGCGGAGGCGGCGTGGTCGCTGGTCTCCGCCGGGCCGGCGCGCGCGGCGGGTCTGACGGACCGCGGAACCCTCGCCCCCGGCGGCCGCGCGGACCTGGCGCTGTTCCGGCGCGAGGGTCGCCGGGCCGAGGTGGAGGCGGCGTTCGTGCGCGGGGCGCCGGCGCTGACCGCGGACTTCTCGCGAATCGCAGGGTGAAGGCGGTCCGGCGGCGCCCCGGAAAACGGCGCGGGCGCCGCCTGCTGGAACTGACTCAACTTTTTTGGAAACCGGCCGCCGATCGGCGAAGCCTCGGACACTGCTGGATTTTTCATCACGGCTTATGAATGCGGAGGCGCCTGGAGGGCCCCGAAAGCGTCAATCTCAATTGACATGTCTAACTGTAAACGTAATTTGGGCCTTGCAGCCGTCTTGGGTCGTGTCCTTCGCCCCGCGGAACGGGAGGCTGGCGCATCCGGGGTCGTCGGAGGTCGGAGGAATCCGGTCGACGAGGGCCTCGCCACCAACCTGTTCGTGGAGGCATGCATGTCCGACGAAGACGACACCAAGGTCTGGCCGACCGGGCTTACCGTAAAGGAAGCCGAAGAGGTCCACTCCTACATCATCGACGGCACGCGGGTGTTCGGCGGGATCGCGCTGCTGGCGCACCTGCTGGTCGCCACGGCCACCCCCTGGCTCGGCTGACGGAGGCGAAGCATGAACAATTCTCGCATCTGGCTGGTCGTCAGCCCGAACACCGGCATCCCGATCTTTCTCGGGGCCGTGGCCATCGGATCCTTCGCGGTCCACCTCGCCGTGCTGAGCAGCACGGGCTGGGTCTCGGACTTCCTCAAGGGGGACAAGATGGGCTCCGGCGGCGAAACCGCGATGAGCTCGGAGGGCGAGGTCAAGGCCGCGTCGTTCGAGACCCGCGGCGACGAGCTGGTGGTCACGCTGCCCGACGGCCGCAAGGCCGTGGCGGTGATCCGGTCCGAAGCCATGACGGCGGCCTATTCGCCGCCGCCGCTTCAGACGCACTGACCCGTCCCCAGGACCGCCGACCCTGACGCCAGGGGTCGGCGGCCCCTTCGATCGGGCCCGAAGCCGCCGTCGCGCGGCGCCCGGCCCTGTCGCGAACAGGCGGCGGCGGCAGGTCCCCCCCCGGGGGATCCGCCGCCGCACGCCCCCGGCCTTGCGCCGGCCGTGCGGAGCGCCCTGCGATGCTCGACACCCGCAAGCTGACCTATGCGGCGCTGACGCGTCTGGGTCCCGGCATTCTGCCCTTCGCCGACGTCGCGACGGAGCGCGCCCCGCTGGGCCGTCTGCTGCGCCTGTCGCTGTTCCAGGTGAGCGTGGGCATGGCGCTGGTGCTGCTGGTCGGCACGCTGAACCGGGTGATGATCGTCGAGCTGAACGTGCCGGCGACGCTGGTCGGCGTGATGATCTCGCTGCCGCTGCTGTTCGCGCCGCTGCGCGCGCTGATCGGCTTCAAATCGGATTCCCACCGCTCCGCCCTCGGCTGGCGCCGGGCCCCCTACATCATCCGGGGCACGATGCTGCAGTTCGGCGGCTTTGCGGTGATGCCCTTCGCGCTGTTGGTGCTGTCGGGCTATGCGGAGGCGGCGAAGGCCCCGGCCTGGATCGGGCTCGGCTCGGCCGCGCTGGCCTTCCTGCTGGTCGGGGCGGGCGTGCACGTGGTGCAGACCGCGGGCCTGGCGCTGGCGACGGATCTGGTGCCCGAAGAGGATCAGCCCAAGGTCGTGGGGCTGATGTACGTGTCGATGCTGCTGGGCATGATCGTCAGCGCCGCCGTCTTCGGCTGGCTGCTGACGGAGTACTCGCCCGGGCGGCTGATCCAGGTGATTCAAGGCGCCGCCGTGGCGACGGTCGTGCTGAACGGCGTCGCGCTGTGGAAGCAGGAGGCGCGGGACCGGGTTCGGGCCGCGACCCCGGCGCCCGACGAGCAGTTCCTGGACGCCTGGCGCGACCTGGTGCGCCACCCGGGCGCGGGGCGCCTGCTGTGGGTCATCGGGCTGGGCACGCTGGGCTTCGGCATGGCCGACGTGCTGCTGGAGCCCTATGGCGGCCAGGTCCTGCAGATGAGCGTCGCGCAGACCACGCGCCTGACGGCGGTTCTGGCGGGCGGCAGCCTGCTGGGCTTCGCGCTGGCCAGCCGGGTTCTGGGCCGCGGCGGCGATCCGACGACGATGGCCATGTCCGGGGCGGCGGTGGGCGTGCCCGCCTTCGCCGCGGTGATCGCGGCGACCTGGAGCGGGTCGCCGGGCCTGTTCGCGGCGGGCGTGCTGGCGGACGGCTTCGGCGCGGGCCTGTTCGGTCACGGCACGCTGACGGCGTCGATGCGCAATGCGCCGCGCGAGCGGATCGGCCTGGCGCTGGGCGCCTGGGGCTCGGTTCAGGCGAGCGCGGCGGGCCTGGGCA
>JBCBYE010000313.1:0-5687 GCA_039816075.1 Pseudomonadota bacterium
CACAATCGCCGCGCCGAGCCACAGCGTCGAGGGATCGAGGCGCGCCGCCGCGTCGCCCACCGGCAGCGCGGCCGCCTCGATCACGTCTGCGGGAGGGAAGGGGGCGGAGTCCGCGCCTGGGGCGGCGCCGGTCTCGGGTTGCAACGGAGGGCTCCTTGCCGGTTGCGATCGTTCCTTTCCTTATGGGGTCGCAGCCGGGCGCGGGCAAGCTTGGGAAAGGGGTTCGAGGGCATGCAGGCGGAGGATTGGGGCGAGATCGAGGGGCCGGCCCTGCTGTTCGGCGGGCCGGTCGGCAATCTGCAGGCGCTGGAGGCGTTGCAGGCCGAGGCGCGCGCCGCCGGCGTCGGGCCCGAACACTGGATCTGCACCGGCGATCTGGCCGCCTATTGCGGCGATCCCGGCGCGGTCATGGCCCGGGCGCGCGCCTTGGGGTTCCGTTGCATCAAAGGCAACATGGAGGAGGCGCTGGGCGCCGGCGATGCGGGCTGCGGCTGCGGCTTCGACGCGGGGACCGCCTGCGATCTGCTCTCGCGCGCCTGGTATGCCCGCTGCACGGCGGAAACGACGCCGCGGATCGCCGCCTGGATGGCCGGTCTTCCGGCCCGCGCGGTCTTCCGCCAGGCCGGCCGCCGCTTCGCCGTGATCCATGGCGGCGCGACGCAGACGGCGCGATTCCTGTGGCCCGTGACGGCGGAGGCGGAGCTGGCGGCGGAGATCGCGGCCGTGGAGGCGCAGGTCGGGCCCGTGGACGGCGTCGTCTGCGGCCATTCCGGCCTGCCTTTCGTGCGCGAGGTCGCCGGCACGCTCTGGATCAACGCCGGCACGCTGGGCATGCCGCCCCATGACGGCGATCCGCGCACCGCCTTCGCCTGGCTCGACGGCGGGCGCCCGCGCCTGGAACGTCTCGCCTACGACCACGCCGCGGCGGCCCGGTCGATGCGCGCCGCCGGCCTGACGCAAGGCTACGACGCGGCGCTGCACAGCGGCTGGTGGCCGTCCGAAGACGTTCTGCCGTCCGCGCTGCGCCGCCCGGTCGCAGCCGAATGACCGCCGCCGTGCAGGGCCATGGTCCCGGGCGGCCGACCGGTCCGGTGCTGTGCGTCGCCAGCCAGGTCGTGGCGGGCCATGTGGGCCTCGGCGCGACCGTGCCGGCGCTCGCCGCCTCGGGGATCGAGGCCTGGCCGCTGCCCACGGTCACCCTCTCCGGCCATGCCGCGACGGCGGGCGTGAGAGGCCGCCGCGCCACGGGCGAGGAGATCGCGGCGCTCGCCGAGGGGCTGGAGGCCGCGGGCGTCCTGCCGCGCCTCGCCGGCCTGGCGCTGGGCTATCTCGGCTCGGTGCAGGCGGCGCAGGCCGCCGCCGACCTCGCCGACCGCGCGGCTGCTCTGGCGCCCGGGGCGACCATCCTCACGGATCCGGTGCTGGGCGACGACGGCCGTCTCTACCTGCCGGCTGAGGTCGGCGAGGTCTACCGCGCCCGGCTGATCCCCCGCGCCGCCCTCGCCACGCCCAACCTGTTCGAGCTCGGCTGGCTCACGGGTCGCCCCGTCGACGACCTCCCCCGGATCGTCGCCGCGGCCGAAGCGCTTCGCGCCGAGGGCCCCGCCGCGGTGTTCGTCACCTCGGTGGCGCCTTCGCCCGGCCGCATCGGCGCGCTGGCGGTCTGGGAGGGCGGCGCCGCGCTGGCCCATGGCCCGGAGACGCCGCGCCGCATCAACGGCGCCGGAGACTTCCTCGCCGCGCGCCTGCTGGCCGAAACCCTCGCCGGCGCGTCGCCGCCCGAGGCCGCCGCGCGCGCCGTCGGCGCCGCCGCGGCGCTGGCGGCGCAGGCCCGGGCGCAGGACCGCGACGACCTGCCCGTGGCTTCCGCCCGCTGGCTCGACGCGCCCGCGGCGCAGCTGTCGCCGCTCTGACCGCGTCAGCGTGCGTCGGGCACGAACAGCCGCTCTCCGCCCGGCGCGAAGGCGCCGATGGCGGCCTGGCCCTCGGGCCCGGTGATCCAGTCCACGAAGGCCGCCGCCGCCTGCGCACGCACGCCGGGGCAGCGCGCCGCGCCCACCGCGATCACGCCGTAGGGATTGTGCAGCGCCGGATCGCCTTCGAACGCCGCCGCCAGCCCCGCGCGGTTGCCGAACGCCGCCCAGGTCGCGCGGTCGGTCAGCGCATAGGCGCCCATGCCCGCCGCGATGTTCAGCGTCGCGCCCATGCCCGACCCCGTCTCCCGATACCAATCGCCGGACCCCGGCGCCGGATCCACGCCGGCCGCCGCCCACAGCTGCAGCTCCTTGCGATGCGTTCCGCTGTCGTCGCCGCGCGACGCGAACGGCGCCTCGGCGTCCGCGATCACGGCCAGCGCCTCGCCCGCGGACCGGGCGGAGGCGACCGCCGCCGGGTCCTCGGCCGGGCCGACCAGCAGGAAATCGTTGTACATCACGTCGGCCCGCGCCTCGCCGTAGCCCTCGGCGACGAAGGCGTCCTCGGCGGCGCGCGCATGCACCAGCACCACGTCCGCGTCGCAGTTGCGCGCGTTGCGCAGGGCCTGGCCGGTGCCCACGGCGACGACGCGCACCTCGATGCCCGTGGCCGCCTGAAACACCGGCAGGATCGCCTCGTAGAGCCCTGAATTGGCGGTGGAGGTCGTGGATTGCAGCAGGATCGACTCCGCCGCCGCGCCCGCCGGCGCCGCCGCCAGCGCCCCGGCCAGGCCCAGCGCCGCCGCCCGCGGCGTCACAGCAGCAGACGTCCGTCCAGATAGGCCTGCGCGGCCTCCGACGCGGGACGGGCGAAGAACCGGTCCGCCGGCGTCTCCTCCGCCGTGCGGCCCGCATGCACGAAGGCGACCCGGTCCGCCAGGCGCGCCGCCTGACCCCGGTCATGGGTGACCAGCACGATCTCCACCCCTTCGGCGGCCGTGCGCGCGATCAGGTCCTCCAGCGCCGCCGTGGCGCGCGGATCGAGGCTGGCCGTCGGCTCGTCCAGCAGCAGACGCCGCGGCCGCGCCGCCAACGCCCGAATGAAGGCGAACCGCTGCGCTTCGCCGCCCGAGAGCGACCGCGCGGGCCGATCCGCCAGCCCCTCCAAGCCGCCCAGGTTCAGCAGCGCCTCCAGCCGCGCCGCCCGGTCCGCGCGCGGAACCCGGGCCGCCCGCAGCGCATGGTCGAGATCGGCGCGCGCCCGCCGACGCAGCAGCACCGGCCGCTGGAACACCAGCGCCGCGGCCGAGGGATCGGCCCGCACCGCCCCGGTCTGCGGCGCGACCAGGCCCGCCAGAACCCGCAGCGTCAGGCTCTTGCCGGCGCCGTTCGGCCCGATCAACGCCGTGACGCCCGCCCCCGGCAGGTGCAGCGTCAGCCCGTCCAGCACCCGCCGCCCGCCGCGATGCAGCCGGATGTCCTCCAGCACGGGGGTCGGCGGCGGCGCGGCCGGCGCCTCGGGCCGCGCACGGGCGGGAAAGCGCAGGATGCGCGCCTCGCCGGCGCCCGGATCGGACCCGCGCTCAGGCAAGGGCCCGCGCCTCCGCCCGCCCGCGCAGCGCGAAAAGCGCGCCGTGGATCAGCACCGACAGCGCCACCAGAACCCCGCCCAGCGCCAGAGCCAGGGCCAGCTCGCCCTTGGAGGTCTCCAGCGCGATGGCCGTGGTCATCACCCGCGTGGCATGGGCGATGTTGCCGCCCACGATCATCACCGCGCCCACCTCGGCCAGCGCGCGGCCCAGCCCCGCCAGCGCCGCCGTGGTCAGCATGAAGCGCGCGTCCCACAGCAGCGTGCCCAGCCGGAACGCCGGCCCGGCGTTCAAAGAGCGCAGGTATTCGTCGTACTCCTCGTTCAGCGCCGCCACCGTTTCGCGCGTCAGGGCGGCGATGATCGGCGTCACGAGGACCGCCTGGGCGATGACCATGGCCGCGGGCGTGTAGAGCAGGCGCAAGGGTCCGAACGGGCCGGAGGCGGACAGCGCCAGATACACCGCCAGGCCCGCCACCACCGGCGGCAGACCCATCAGCGCGCTCACCGCCACGGTCAGCGCGCCGCGGCCCGGAAACCGCGCGGTCGCCAGCAGCGCGCCCAGGGGCATCCCGATCAGGCAGGCGATCAGCACCGCGGCCAGCGAGGTGCGCAGCGACAGGCCCACGATCTGCAGCAGCGTGCCGTCGAACGCGGCCGCAAGGGCGAAGGCCGAGGCGAAGGCGTCGCTCGGGTCGGTCATGGCGCGTTCGGCCCCTTTGGGCGTCTCTCCCGAAGGCGGGGGCGGATCCCCCGGCGTTGTGCTTCGAAACTCACCATGCGGCCGGCGCGGCCCGGCGGCAAGCGCGCCCGCGACCAGCGGGCGCGCGTTTGCGGCCTCAGGCGATCAGATCGGCCACGTAGCCGGGCAGGGCGAAGGCGCCCAGATGCACCGCCGGCGTGTAATAGCGCGTCGTCAGGCCGGAGGCGGCGTAGCGCGCCTGCAACGTCGCCCGATCCGCCGCGCGCCCGTCGCCGTCGGTCCCCCAGCCGAAGGCCATGGGCCCGCCGGCATAGGTGGGGACCGTCGCCAGGTAGCAGGCCGCATCGGCGAAAAGCGCCTTGAAGGCGCGCAGCGTCTGCGTCAGCTCTCCGCCCTGCAGGAACGGCACGCCGTTCTGCGTCACCAGGATCCCGCCGGGCGACAGCCGCCGCTTGGCATGGCCGTAGAAGCTGTCGGTGAACAGCACCTCGCCCGGGCCGATCGGGTCGGTCGAATCGATGATCGCCACGTCGTAGCCGCCGCGCGCCTCGTCCTTCACGAACTCCGCCCCGTCGGCGATCACCAGCTCCAGCCGCGGATCGTCGAAGGCGCCGGCGGAGACGCCGGGGAAGAACTTTTTGGAGAACTCCACCACGCCGGCGTCGATCTCCACCATCGTGACCTGCTCCACCGAAGCGTGGCGCAGCACCTCGCGCGCCATTCCGCCGTCGCCGCCGCCGACGATCAGCACGCGTTTGGCCGCGCCATGGGCCAGGATCGGCGTGTGGGCGAGCATCTCATGATAGATGAACTCGTCCCGCTCGGTCAGCTGCACCACGTCGTCGAGCGTCAGCACGCGGCCGAAATCGTCCGATTGCAGGACGCGCAGGCGCTGATGCTCGGTGTCGCTGTCGAACAGCACCTCGGAGTAGCGCAGCGCCTGGGCAAAGCCGCGATGCAGGGGCTCCACGCTCCAGTTCGGGGCGGCGGGATGATCGGTCATGGCGCGTTCCTCTTGCGGGGCGGGCCGAGGAGGTAGCCGGCCCGCGGACCGGCCGCAACCGCCGCCGTCGGACGCCGCCACCGCCTCCGCCCGGCGTGATCTCCACCAGGTTGGAGCCCAGAAAGCGCGTCGTGAACACCGCCTCCTGCCCGCGCGACAGCGTCACGCTAGGGATGAAGTCGTGACGCGCCTCCACCTCCGACCGCTCTCCCCCATCCTCGCCCAGCGCCGTCGCGCCGGCCGAAAAGGAGGCGCCGGCCGTGCCGGGCTGCTTTGCGATCAGCGTCTCGAACGCGTCGCGGTCCGTCGACGACGAATAGGTGTCGAGCGGATGCAGGTCGGCTGATCGGGGTCGAGCCCGTCGAAGAGGAACGAGAGGCCGCCGCGCGCCCGCGACGGCGCCCGATCGCCGAAGGCGGTGGAGGTGAGAACGGCGCCGAAGCCGGCGGCGATGTTGAACGAGATGTCCGACGCGTTCGG
>JBCBYE010000856.1:0-1576 GCA_039816075.1 Pseudomonadota bacterium
GAAAGCCTCAAGGCCGAGCCACCTTCGGAGCGTCGCTGCGCCTTCGGCTCGCGAGCCTTGACCCTTTCGACGACTCGGCTTGTCCGCTGCTTCGAGGTCTGCGCTGGCGGGAGGGCGGGCGCAGGCTTGCCCCGGACTTGATCCGGGGCCGCCTTGGGGGGGAGGCGAAGCGGGCGCGGGCCCGCTTGGGACCGGACGCCCGTCAGCCGGGACCTCCGCCGTCGGGGTCGCCGTCGCGGGCGGCGTCGAGCAAGGCGCGCAGCTCCTGCAGCACCGGCAGAATCGAGAGCAGACGTTCGGGCGGGATGCGCTCGGCCAGCCAGCCCATCTGCGGGATCAGCGCGGCGATCGCCGCATCGCGCGCGGCGCGGCCCGCGGGCGTGATCGTCACGCGCTTGGCGCGGCCGTCGCGCGGATCGGGGCGGATCGCCACGTAGCCGGCCGCCTCCAGGCGCTGCAGCGTGTTGGTCATCGAGGGCTTGGACACCTGGAAGGCGCGGGCGAGCTGCACCGGGCTCGCCTCCTCCCGCACGCGGACGAAGTGGTTCAGCACCGAAAAGTGCGAGATCTGCATCCCGTCCGGCATCACGCGCTGGAAGCGGTTGCGCGACAGCTGTTCGATGATGCCGATCTCGTTGAACAAGGCGAACAGCGCGGCGCCGGGGGGGACCGGCGCCGCGTTCGGGCTCTCTTCGGGCTCGACAGGGCCCGCAGGCCCGTCCGCGCTCATGCGTCGCGCAACCTCGTCTCCATCGGCCAACGCGGGCTGGCCTTCACCTCGGGACCGTAGCCCAGGCGGGCCAGCATGTGCACCCGGCGGCCGGAGGCCGGATCGACGCCCAGCGCCTCGTGCGCCTCGGCGTAGAGGGCGTCCATCTCCGGATACTCCTGCAGGGCCTGGCTGAAGGGCTGCACGTCGACGCCCTCGGCCGAGGCGGTGAGCGCGAGGCGCATCCAGCGGCGACCCGCCTCGATCTCTCCCATGCGGCCGGCCGGACCGATCTGCCAGACCCAGGCGGCGGCGCTGTGGATCAGCGCATGATACATCTCCATGCCCTGCGCGAAGGCCATCGAGGAGGTGTCGGCCATGTTTTCGGGCGTCAGCTCGCCCGCATGGTGCAGCGCCTCGAGGAAGGCGCCGCCGAGGTCGATGCCGTCGGGATTGGCGAGGATCTGCGACTTGCCGAAGCGCATCAGGTCGAGCGACTCCTTCAACGTGCGCGGCGTGTAGCTTTCGACCTCGTGGGCGCGCCAGGCGAGGTCGCGCAGGCGGGCGACGGCCTCGGGCGACGCCTCGACCTCGGTCCCCGGCGCGGCGGCGCGCAGGGCGGCGAGGGCGGCTTCGGTCACCGGTCGGTCCTCATAAAGCTCCTTGTTGGTCCGACGGCGCGGGATCTCGGCGAAAAGCGGATCGAGCGCGGCGCCCGGCGTCAGGCGGATGCGGGCCACGGGGCGGGCGTCGAGCGCGGCGTCGTCGAACCCCTCGGGGAAGGCCGCGACCTCCGCCGTCAGGCCCGAGGCGGTGGCGGCGATGGCGAGCGTTTCCACGAAGCAGCCGAGACCGATGACGATCTGC
>JBCBYE010000791.1:0-1924 GCA_039816075.1 Pseudomonadota bacterium
CGCTTCACCCGTCCGCAATCGTTGCCGAGCACCAGAAAGCTGCTTTCCAGCTCGATGTCGCCGTAGTCGAGAACGTGGATTTCCAGAGCCATGGCTCACCCCTCCCTTCGGGTGTCAGAGGCGGTAGATCCGCTTCGCGTTGTCGTGAAAGATCTTGGCGCGCGCCGCGTCGGTCAGGCCCGCGGCGGCGGCGAGATGGGCGTCCAGAACGTCGTCATAGGTCGCCCAAAGCTTCTCGATGGGAAAATTCGAGCCCCAGAGGCAGCGATCCTCGCCGAAAAGGGCCACGGTCTCGCCCGTGATGCGCGCCACAAGGTCGGGATCGTTGCGATGCACGAAGGTCCCGAAGGCGGAAAGCTTGGTTGCGACGTTGGGCCGGGCGGCGAGCAGGCGCATGCCTGTCCTCCATGCGTCCAGGCCCGCCTCGCTCAGGTCTTCGAGCATCCCGGCATGCTGCAGGATGAACGTCACGTCCGGGCACGCCTCGGCCAGTTCCGCGGCGCCGGCCATCTGCGGGGCGAAGACCTGAAGGTCGAAGCTGAAGTCGTAGTCGGCCAGATGCGCGATGTTGGCGCGCAGCGTCGGGTCCTCGGCCAGGTTGGCGCGGGGGGCGAAGCGGTACTGCGGCGTCTCGTGCCAATGCAGCTGCTGGCGAACGCCGCGCATCAGGGGCTGCGCGGCGAGCCGGTCCAGTTGCGGGCGCACATCGCCGCGGGTGAAGTCCGCATAGCCGACGATGGCATGCGGCCAGCCGGAGGCGTCGGCGACGGATTGCACCCAGGCGGCCTCGTCCGCCGCCCAGTTCGGGGCCCAATTGGCCTGCACGTAAACCGACGCCACGACGCCCTGACCGTCGAGATCGGCCAGGAACTCGTCGATCGGATAGTCGCGCTTGATGCCCGCATAGGGGCCGAAGATGCGCGGCCGCTCCGGCCCCAGCAGCCAGGGCAGGTCGGCCTGCCGCCAGATGTGGTGATGGGCGTCGATGATCCGGGGACGTGGGTCGACGGTCACAGGCGACCTCCAATCGCATCCGCGCGTCCGCCGTCCGGCGCGATCTCGCCCCGGTTCCGATCCCGGGCCTCGTGCGGCGGCGCCGGGGCCCTATGGGGGAGGGGCGCGCTCACGGCCGCCGATCCTCCGCCAGCGACAGCGCATGGGCGCAGAGCGCCTCGACCGAGCCGCCGGGCGCGAAGCGGTCGATGTAAGGCGCCGCGGCCGCAAGGGCGGCGGTGCGCGGCGCGAACCTTTCGTCCAGCGCCAGCGGGGTCAGCCAGTCAAGCCGCCAGGCGAGGCGCGAGAGGCGGCGCGCCGCGTCCACCATCGCATCCGGCCCGCCGCGCTCCAACCCGTCCGAGAGGATCATGGTCGCCGCGCCGCGGGCGAAGCCGGCGAAACGGGGCACGGCGAGGAACGCCTGCAGCGCATCGCCCAGACGCGTGCCGCCATCCCAGTCCGCCACGAGACCCGCGGCTTGGTCCAGCGCCGCCTCCGCCCGCCGCAGACGCAGGGCGGGCGTGACGCGCGTCAAACGAGTGCCGAGCGTGAACACCTCGATCCGCTCGGCGGCGCGGGTCAGCGCATGGGCCATGCGAAGGGCGCCTTCGGTCTGCGGCTTCATGGAGCCGGAGACGTCGATCAGCAGCAGCAGGCGCCGCCCCTGGCTGCGTCGCCGCAGGCGCGGCAGCTCGAACAGCTCGCCGTCGCGGGCGGCGGCCTTGCGCAACGCGCGGCGCATGTCGAGGCCCTGGCCCGTGCGGGCGGAGCGGCGTCGACGCGACGGCCGACGCGGCAGGCGCGCCGGCGCCTCGCGGGCCAGACGCGCGAGGGCGGCGTCCGGCGAGGCCGCGAAACGGCGCAGGTTCAACGCCTCGGCCGGCGTGGCTTCGCCGCCGCCCTCGGCCTCCTCGCCTTCGAGGATTTC
>JBCBYE010000832.1:0-1710 GCA_039816075.1 Pseudomonadota bacterium
CCGCCGCGCCCAGCTTTTACGCCGTCGCCGCCACCCGGCCCCTGGTCGAGGCCGTCTCCGAAACCGAAAACCTGCGCCACCGCATCGGCATCGACGCGCAGGTGCGCGCCCGCGCCCTCGACCCCTCCTTCGACGCGGCCGAGCGCGACGAATTCCGCCGCGCCGTCATCCGCCTGCGCCGCGCCGAAGGCCTCTATTCCGAGGCGGCCGAGCCGGTGCGCCTCCAAGAGCAGAGCCTCTTCGCCGCCCGCTTCGCCCTGCCCGCCAACCTGGTGGAGGGCGACTACCGCGCCCGCATCTTCCTGCTGCACGACGGCGCCGTGATCGACCTGCACGAGGACGTCATCGCCGTGCGCAAGGCGGGGCTGGAACGCTGGCTCTACGCGCTCTCGCGCGAGGCGCCGCTGGTCTACGGCCTGCTCAGCATCGCCGTGGCGCTGCTGGCCGGCTGGGGCGCCTCCGAGGCCTTCCGCCTGTTGCGCCGCTGAACGAAATCCGGAAAATTGCGCGCCTGCCCGGTTCGAGGGCGCTTTTCGCGGGCGCTTCTCGAGAGGACATTTGGCGGGCGCATGTCGCGGGCGCATTGGAAGGGGACGCCATGGGACGTTTGACGGAGGGCGTTTGGACGACGGAGGAGGGTCCGCCCGGCATCAGCGCCGACGGCGCCTGGAGCCGGGAGCCCAGCCGCGCCCGCGGCTGGATCGCGGCCCCCGACGTCCCGCCCGGCGCCGCCTCCCTCGCCGCGCCGACCCCCGACAGCGCGCCGGACGGCTCGGCCGTCCTGCCGCCCGAACCCGGCCGCTACCGCCTCTACGCCGCGCCGAACTGCCCCTGGGCGCACCGCCTCACCCTGGCCCGCGCCGTGCTGGGCCTGGGCGACGCGCTGCCCGTCACCCTGTGCGAGCCGCGCCGCTCCGACCAGGGCTGGCTGCTGGCCGAGGGCGCCGACCCCGTCTTCGGCGCCCGCGCCCTGCACGAGGTCTACGCCGCCGCCCATCCCGGCTTCACCGGCCGCGTCACCACGCCCGTTCTGGTCGATCAGCAGACCCGCCGCCTCGTCTCCAACGACAGCGGCGACCTGCTGACCATGATCGGCGACGCCTTCGGCGGCGCCCGGCTGCGCCCCCCGGCCCTGCGCCCGCGCATCGCCTCGTGGAACGAGGCGCTGCACCGCGACCTCAACAACGGCGTCTACCGCGCCGGCTTCGCCGAAAGCCAGGAGGCCTACGAGATCTCCGCCCTCGTGGTCTTCGCCACGCTCGACCGGGTGGAGGCGCAGCTCGGCGGCCATCGCTGGCTCTGCGGCGACGCGCTGACCGAGGCGGACATCCGCCTCTTCCCCACCATCGCCCGCTTCGACGTGGCCTATCACTACGCCTTCAAGCTCAACCAGGCGCGCATCGCCGACGATTACCCGGCGATCTGGGCCTGGGCGCGGGAGATCGCGCAGATGCCCGGCGTGGACGAAACCCTGACCTTCGACATCTGGCGCCGCGGCTACCATTCCAAAAGCGACAAGCGGAACCCCCTGGGCATCGTCCCCATCGGCCCCCGCCGTCCCGACTGGACCGCTCCGCACGGCCGCGCCTGACCCCCGGCCGAACGCGCAGCGCCCCGGCGCGCAGGCGAAGCCGCCCCGCACGGCCGCGCCCGACCCCGGCCGAACGCGCAGCGCCCCGGCGCGCAGGCGGATCCGCCCCGCAGGGCCGC
>JBCBYE010000844.1:0-1638 GCA_039816075.1 Pseudomonadota bacterium
CCGCGCGGCCGCGGCACGAGGGGGCTCGATGCCCCCGAGGGGCGCACCCCCGGCGGGGGAGCCGGACCGAGGCCTCAGGGCGCCAACGCGAGCAGCTCTTCGGCGAAGCGGCGCAGGTCGGCCTCGCCGGCGTCGCGCGAGGACGCCGCGCGCATCGGCGCGTTCTCGGGACGCAGGGCCTCCGCCGCCAGGGCGTCGGGCGAGGCCCCGGCGAACGCCTCCGGCAGACGCCGCTCGATCCCCGCGCGGTCCATCAGGGCCGAGACGAAGGCCGGCGCCGCCTCCGCCCCGGCCAGGCCCAGCGCCCGCGCCGCGGCGTGCAGGGCCGGCGTCGGCGCCTCGGCCAGCCAGGGCAGCGTCCGCTCGAAGGCCAGCGCCGTGGCGAGGCCGTGATGCACCGGCGCCAGTCCGGCCAGCGCATGGCTGAGGTTGTGCGCCAGCGCGGTGGAGCAGGCGTCGATCGCCACGCCGGCGTGGAAGGCGCCCAGCAGCAGGGCCTGCCGCGCCTCCGCCGCGCCCGCGCCGACGGGCGAGGACGCTGGGGCGGGGTCGAGCGCCGCCTCCAGGTTCTCCGCCACCAGGCGCAGGGCGGCATGGGCATGGGTCTGCGCGCCGGCATGGGCGTTGCGGTTGGTCGCCGCTTCGAAGGCATGCACGAAGGCGTCGAGCGCGCACCACGCGGTCAGATGCGCCGGCAGCGTCGCCGTGGCCTCAGGATCGAGCACCGCCAGCGCCGGCTTGGCCGCCGGACCCCAGGCCCAGGTCTTGCGCCCGTCGGGGGCCGCGTAGACGCAGGTGGAGGCCGCCTCCGCCCCCGTGCCGGCCGTCGCGGGGATCAGGATCTTGGGCAGGGCCCGGGCCAGCGGGCGCGCGGCGAGGGCGTAGGCCATGGGGTCGGCCGCTTCGCCCGGGCAGGCGCAGACCGCCGTCATCTTGGCCAGATCGAGCGCGGAGCCGCCGCCGAAGCCCAGGATCAGCCCGGCGCCGGCGGCGCGCGCCGCGTCGGCCGCCTCGGCGATGCCATCGGCCTTGGGCTCGCCCGGCGGCGGCGCGTGCAGGCGCGGGCGCAGGCCCGCCTCGGCCAGCCCCTGCACGAGACCGGAGGCGAGCGGCCCGTCGGCCAGCGCAGGATCCACGACCGCCAGCACCGCGGCGCCCGGGGCCAGGCGCGCGGCCTCCGCCGGCACGGCGCGGATCGCCCCCTCGCCCAGCGCGAGGGCGGGCACGGCATCGACCTGGTGCAGCATGGCGGACCTCCCCTTCGTCGGTCTCTCTCGTTCCCGCGCGCGCGCGGCGGCGGCGGCGGCGGCGGCGACCGGACGTCTCGCGACCTGTCCTCCGACCCGCGCGACGGTAAAAACGACGCTGGAATGAGACCACCTCACAAAGACTCGGCGATTGAGATAAGCTCAGCTCATGGAAGCGCCGCTCAACCTGCCCAAATCCCTCGACGCCCTGCGCGTGTTCGAGGCCGCCGCCCGCCGCCGCAGCTTCACCGCCGCGGCCGAAGAGCTGCTGGTCACCCAGGCCGCCGTCAGCCGCCGCATGGCGGGGCTGGAGGCGCAGGTGGGCTTCGCGCTGTTCGACCGCTCCGGCCGCCGGCTGAGCCTGACGCCGCGGGGCGAGGCGCTGGCGGCG
>JBCBYE010000298.1:0-5837 GCA_039816075.1 Pseudomonadota bacterium
CCGGCGACCATGCCGACGGCCTGGGCGGGCGGCCCCGCGGCCAAGCCGGCCGTCAAGCCCGCCGTCGACCCCGTCGTCAGCCCCGGCGTCGTCGGCGCCGCGGCGCGCGGCGGCGCGGGGCGCAGCCGGTACCGCGTCAGCACGTCCGCCCCGAGCAGAAAGAACAGCAGCATCCCCTGAAACACGCTGATCGAGGCCGCCGGCAGGCGCAGCGCCAGCTGCGCCCCCTCCCCCCCGATATAGGTCAGCGCCATCAGCCCCCCGGCGAAGAGGATCCCCACCGGGTGCAGCCGCCCCAGGAACGCCACGATGATCGCCGTGAAGCCGTAGCCCACCGGGATCGCCGGCACCAACTGCCCCACCGGCCCGGCCGCATCGAAAATCCCCGCCAGCCCCGCCAGCGCGCCCGAAATCCCCAGCGTCAGCGCCACCGTGCGCGCCTGGCTGAAGCCCGCGAAACCCGCCGCCCGCGGCGCCTGTCCGAACAGCTCGAACGAAAACCCGATCACGTGCCGCCGCAGCAGCAGCCAGGCCGCCCCGACGGCCGCCAGCGCGACCAGCGCGCCCACATGCGCCCGCGTCCCCTCGATCAGGATCGGCAGCGTCATCGCGTCGGAAAACAGCCGCGATTCGGGAAAGTTGAACCCCTCCGGATCGCGTAGCGGCCCGCTGACCAGAACGCTCAGCCACAGCTCCGCCACGTAGACCAGCATCAGCGAGGTCAGGATCTCGTTCGCCCCGAAACGGATGCGCAGCAGCGCTGGGATCATCGCCCAGGCGGTCCCCGCCGCGGCGCCCGCCAGGCACATCATCGGCAGCACCCACAGGCCCGTCGCCGGCCATGCGGCCAGCCCCGCGGCGCCGCCGGCCAAGGCGCCGACGATGAACTGCCCCTCGGCCCCGATGTTCCACACGCCGGCGCGGAACCCCAGGCTCAGCCCCAGCGCGATCAGCACCAGCGGCGTGCCCTTCACCAGCAGCTCCGCGCGCCCGAAGGGCGTCGTCAGCGGCTCGACGAAGATGATGCGCGCCGCCTCGAACGGGTCCACGCCCAGCGCCGCGAACAGCGCCATGCCGAAGACCAGCGTCAGGCCCAGCGCGATCAGCGGCGCCCCCCAGGCCATCGCGGCCGAGGGGTCGCGCCGCGCCTCAAGCCGCCACATCGCCGCCCCCCATCATGCGCCCGATCTCCTCGGCCGTGACCTCGGCCGCAGGCCGCGGCGGCGACAGGCGACCGCCGGCGATCACCGCCAGACGGGTGCTCATCTCCATCAGCTCGTCCAGGTCCTGGCTGACCACCAGCACCGCCGCGCCGCCCTCGGCCAGCGCGCGCAGGGCCGCGCGGATCGCCTGCGCCGCGCCCGCATCGACGCCCCAGGTGGGCTGCGCCACGCAGAACACCGTCGGCGCCTGGCGCAGCTCCCGCCCGATCACGTATTTCTGCAGGTTGCCGCCGGACAGCGACCGCGCCGCCGCGCCGGGACCGGCCGTGCGCACGTCGAACGCCTCGATCACTCCTTGGGCGAAGCGGCGCGCCGCGCCCGGCCGCAGCCAGCCGGCCTTCGACAGGCCCTGCGCCCGCGCCGTCAGAAAGGCGTTCAGCGTCAACGACATCTCCGGCGCCGCCGCGTGGCCCAGCCGCTCCTCCGGCGCCACGCTCAGGCCCAGCCTGCGCCGCCGCCCCGGGCCCAGCGCTCCCGCCTCGCGCCCCGCCAGGCGCACCATGCCGGGGGCGCAGCGCGCCTCGCCCGACAGCGCCAGCATCAGCTCGTCCTGCCCGTTGCCCGCCACGCCGGCCACGCCCAGGATCTCGCCCGCCCGCAGCTCCAGCGTCACGTCCCGCAGCGCCGTGCCGAAGGGCGAGCTCGACGGCAGGCTCAGCCCCTCCAGGCTCAGCCGCACCTCCCCCGTCCCCGCCGCCGGCCCCGCCGGCGCCGCCAGCGCGCGCCCGATCATCATCTCCGCCAGCGCCTTGGCGGAGGTGTCGCGCGGATCGCAGGCCCCCACCACGCGGCCCCCGCGCAGGATCGTCGCCGCCGAGCACAGCGCGCGGATTTCCTCAAGCTTGTGAGAGATGTAGAGGATCGCGACCCCCTCGTCGCGCAGCCGCCGCAGCGTCTCGAACAGGACCGAGACCTCCTGCGGCGTCAGCACCGAGGTCGGCTCGTCCATGATCAGCAGCCGCGGCGATTGCAGCAGGCAGCGCACGATTTCCACGCGCTGGCGCTCCCCCACGCTCAGATCGCCCACGATCCGCGCGGGATCCAGCGGCAGGCCATAGCTGCGCGAGACCTCGGCGATGCGGCCCGGCAGGTCGCGCCCCGCCTCCTCCGCCGGCAGGCCCAGCGCCACGTTCTCGGCCACGCTCAGCGCCTCGAACAGGGAAAAGTGCTGGAACACCAGCCCCACGCCCGCCGCCCGCGCTTCGCCGGGCGAGGCCGGGGAAAAGGGCGCGTCCCGCAGACGCAGCCGGCCCTCATCCGGGCTCTGCAGCCCGTAGATCATCTTGACCAGCGTCGACTTGCCGGCGCCGTTCTCGCCCAGCAGCGCGTGGATCTCGCCCTCGCGCACCGCAAAGCTCACGTCGTCGTTGGCCACGACCCCGGGAAACCGCTTGGTCACGCCCTCGACGCTCAGCAGCCTGTCGCTCATGCGGCCCCTTCCCGCGGGGCCTGCGCCTTGCGCCGCGCCCGCCAGGCCAGGTGGTCGGCGGCGACGCTGACGGCGATCTCCGCCGGGGCCTTGCCGCCCAGCAGCGCGCCCTCGGCCCGCAGCCCGATGGGGCAGTCGAGCCGCGCGATGGCCTCCGCCCCGTGCCCCAGCGCCGACAGGCGCGCCCGGAACCGCGCCGCCTTGCTGGCGGAGCCGATCAGCCCCAGCCGCGCGAAGGTCCCGCGCGACAGCAGCGCATGGCAGATCTCCAGGTCCATGGCATGCGAATAGGTCATCACCAGATGCGCCGCATCCGCCGGCGCATGGGCCGACAGCGCCGCCGGCTTCGCCGCCGTCAGCCGTTGCGCATGGGCGGGCAGGGGCGCGGGAAACCGCTCCGCCGCATCGTCGATCCAGGTCAGCGCGAAGGGCAGTCCTTCGAACACCCGCACGACGGCCCGTCCCACATGCCCGGCGCCCCACAGCCACAGGGGCGTGGTCCGCGGCGCCATGGGCTCGGCCAGCCAGGGCGGGTCGCCCGGCGCGAACACGATCTCCGCCACGCCTTTGGAGCGCGCCGCCCGCAAGGCGCCGCGGATCGCCAGCGGCGCATCCGCTGCCGAACCGACCCCGCCCAGCGGGCGGGCGAGGAGAGGCATCGCCCGGTCGAGGTCCCGCAGCCGCGCCGCGTCCCAGCGCTCATAGGCCAGGGTGCAATGCCCGCCGCAGCACTGCGCCAGCGCGGGCCCGAGCGGATAGGCGGCGGCGCCGTCCGGCCCGCCCTCGCGCAGCCTGCGCCGCGCCTCGGCCAGCGCTTCGAACTCCAGCGCGCCGCCGCCGATGGTGCCCTCGAAGCCGTCCGCCCAGACGGTCATGGCCGCGCCCGCCTCCCGCGGGACCGAGCCCTTGGCGTTTGCGATCACGACGCGGACCACCGGGCCGCATCTTGTGATCACGTTTTCGAGCTGGTCGGCGTCGAAGCTCACCCCGGTCCTCCCGGCGTCCAGTTTTGCCCGCGAACGCGCGCGACGGCCCGCAAAACACGCTCCGGCGTCGCCGGCGCCGAAAGGTCCGGATAAATTCCCGCGTCGCCCGCCGCCGCCACGGCGTCGGACAGCGCGGCCAGACCGGAAATCGCCAGCATCACAGGCGGTTCTCCGACGGCTTTGGAGCGATGTATCGTTTCCTCCCGGTTGTGCCCTGATTTCCATAGAGAAATCGAAAGGTCCGGACGATCTCCCGCGGTCGGAATCTTGTAGGTCTGCGGCGCATGGGTGCGCAGCCGCCCGTCGCCGTCCCAGACCAGTTCCTCCGTGGTCAACCAGCCCAGACCCTGAATATAGCCGCCTTCGATCTGCCCAAGATCGATGTCGGGATTCAGGCTGCGCCCGACATCATGGAGTATGTCCGCCCGCGTGATCTTGTATTCGCCGGTCAACGTGTCGATCATCGCCTCGCTTACCGCGGCGCCGTAGGCGAAATAGTAGAACGGCCGGCCGCGCCCGGCCTTGCGGTCCCAGCTTATCTTCGGCGTTGCATAATGACCGGTGCTGCTCAGGCTCACCCGCGCCATGAAGGCCGCCTTGACCAGGTCCTCCCAGCTCATCTCCGCCTCGCCCGCCGTCACGCGGCCGGGCCGGAAGCGCACCTGATCGGGCGAGGTCTGGAACCGTTTGGCGGCGAAGGCGGCCAACCGGGCCTTGATCTGATCGCAGGCGTTCTTGACCGCCATGCCATTGATATCGCTTCCGGAACTGGCGGCCGTGGGGGAGGTGTTGGCGCTCTGCCGCGTGTTCGTGGCGGTGATCTTGACGCGGTCGAGGTCGATCTGGAACGCTTCGGCCGCCACCTGGCCGACCTTGACGAACAGGCCCTGGCCCATCTCCGTCCCGCCATGGTTCAGGTGCACCGAGCCGTCCGTGTAGACATGCACCAGCGCCGAGGCCTGGTTCATGTGCGTGAGGGTGAAGCTGATCCCGAACTTCACCGGCGTCAGGGCGATGCCGCGTTTCAGGAGGGGACTGGAGGCGTTCCATTCCGCAATCTCCGCGCGTCGCGCGGCGTATGAGGAACTTGCCGCAAGCTCCTCCACGATCTCATGAATCACATTGTCTTCGACCGGCATGTGGTAGGGCGTGACCACGTTCGGCCCGCCGGGCCGGTCGTAGAAGTTCAGGCGCCGCACCTCCAGCGGATCGCGGCCTACGGCATGGGCCACATGGTCCAGCACCCGCTCGATCCCGACCATGCCCTGCGGACCGCCGAAGCCTCGGAACGCCGTGTTGGAACAGGTGTTTGTGCGGCAGCGCCAGGAGCGGATGCGGATGTCGGGGATCCAGTAGGCGTTGTCGGCATGGAACATCGCGCGGTCGGCGACCGGCAGGCTGAGGTCGAGCGACCAGCCGCAGCGGACGTATTGCTCGAAATCGACGGCCAGCAGCCGACCTTCCGCGTCGTGGGCCACGCGGTAGCGGATGCGGAAATCGTGGCGCTTGCCGGTGACGACGAAATCGTCGTCGCGGTCGTAGCGCATCTTCACGGGCCGGTTCAGGCGCTTGGCGGCGATGGCGGTGAGGCAGGCGGGGGCGTTGCCCTGGCTCTCCTTGCCGCCGAAGCCGCCGCCCATGCGCCGCACCTCGACGGTGACGGAGTGGTAGGGCTCGCCGAGCGCCTCGGCCACCTTGTGCTGGATCTCGGTAGGGTGCTGGGAGGAGGAGTGGACGGTCACGTCGCCATCCTCCCCCGGAACGCTGAGGGCCGCCTGGCCTTCGAGGTAGAAGTGCTCCTGCGCGCCGATCTCGATCTCGCCCTCCAGCCTCTCGGCCGCGGCCGACAGCGCCGCGGGGGCGTCGCCGCGGGCCATTTCGTAGGGCGCCTCGAACAGCGCGTCGGAGGCGAGGGCGTCGTCGATCGTCAGGATCGCGGGCAGGGACCGCCATTCGACGACGGCCAGGCGCGCCGCCCGGCGGGCGGCGAGGTGGCTCTCGGCGATGACGGCGAAGACGGGCTGACCCTGGTAGTGGACCTCGTCGTTCTCGGCGAGCAGGGGCTCGTGCCAGGTCGGGTTGGGGGAGACGTCGTTGGCGGCGGGCAGGTTCTGCGCCGTGAGCACCGCGACCACGCCCTCCGCCGCGCGGACCGGGCCGAGATCCATCGAGGCGATGCGGGCGCGGGCGTGGGGCGAG
>JBCBYE010000425.1:0-4345 GCA_039816075.1 Pseudomonadota bacterium
CTCGCCCGAATGCACGGCGAGCGAGAGCCCTTCGAACAGGGCCTCGCCGCCCCATCCCAGGGCGATGTCGGACAGAGTCAGCAATGGGGGTTCGGCCATGCGCGCCGGGTATCGACGCGCGCCGCCCGGGTCAATGCGGCGCAGCGCCGGCGCGGAGGGCGTCGGCCTTCGCGGCGCTCGGCCGGGCCGCACGGCCCGAAGCCTAGGGTCATGGCCGCGCGGCGCACCGTGGGCCCAAGCCGCCTGCCGGCTTTCGCGGCTCCGCGCGGTCGTCTACCATCTTGCTCATGACCCACGCCGCCCCCTTCGCCCGAGCCCTTCGCGACGCCCTCGACCCACCGATCATGGAGGCGCGATCCTGGCTCGCCGGCCGGACGTTTCCGGCGGATCGCCCGCTCATCAACCTCTCGCAGGCCGCGCCCGCAGACCCGCCGCCGGCGGAGCTGCGCGAGGCCATGGCGAGGGCGGTCCAGGACGACCCGCAGGCGCATCTCTACGGCCCGGTGCTGGGCGACGCGCCGCTGCGCGAGGAGATCGCGGCGCAATGGTCCGCCGCCTATGGCGGACGGATCGAGCCCGCCGACGTGGCCGTGACCGCCGGCTGCAACCAGGCCTTCTGCGCGGCGCTCGCCACGCTTGCGGGGCCGGGCGATGCGGTGCTGCTGCCCTATCCGTGGTACTTCAACCACAAGATGTGGCTCGACATGATGGGCGTGGAAACGCGCCCCCTGCCCTGCGGCCCGGACATGACGCCGGACCTTTCGGCGGCCGAGGCGCTGTCCGCCGACGGCCGCGTGCGCGCCATCGTGCTGGTCACCCCGAACAACCCCGCCGGCGCCGAGTATCCCGGCGGTCTGCTGGAACGCTTTCACGCCCTCGCCGCCCGCCGCGGCGCCGCGCTGATCCTCGACGAGACCTATCGCGACTTCGACTCGCGCGACGGCGCCCCTCACGCTCTGTTCCAGGACCCCGACTGGCGCGACCGCGTCGTCCACCTCTACAGCTTTTCCAAGGCCTACCGCCTCACCGGCCACCGCTGCGGAGCGCTGATCGCGGGGCCGGCGCGGTTGGCGCTGGCCGAAAAGTGGCTCGACACGGTCACCATCTGCGCGCCTCGCCTGGGGCAGATCGCCGCCCTGCACGGGCTGCGCCGCCTATCCTCCTACGTGGCCGGCGAGCGGGCGGAGATGCTGGCCCGCCGCCGAGTGATTCATGAGGAGGTTCCGGGCGCCCTGCCCGGCTGGCGTCTGCTCGGCGCCGGCGCATACTTCGCCTATCTCGAACACCCCTATGACGCGCCATCGCCGCAGGTCGCCAAGGCGCTGGTGGAGGATCAGTCGCTGCTGCTTCTCCCCGGCACGATGTTCTGCCCCGAAGGCGACCCGCTGGGCGCGCGCACGCTTCGCCTCGCCTTCGCCAACGAGCCCGCGCCGATCCTGCGCGAGGCCGTCGCTCGCATCGCGGCCTTCGGCGCCTCCCGCGCGGCCGCATGACCCGGCCGGGCCGCGTGCGGCGCGATCTCTCGGGCGGCGCACGCTCCCCCGGGCGGGGGAACTTGGCGAGGGGCCCCCGCCTCCGCGGCGCGAGGCCGGCCTGCGGATGAGGCGCAGCTTTCTGGAATTCTTCGCCGGCGGCGGCATGGCGCGGCTGGGTCTCGGCCCGGGCTGGGATTGCGCCTGGGCCAACGACATGGACCCCGCCAAGTGCGCCGCCTACCGCGCCAATTTCGGCGGCGCCGACCTGCATGAGGGCGACGTCGCCGCGGTGCCGCCGCAGGACGTGCCGCAGGCCGATCTCGCCTGGGCGTCCTTCCCGTGCCAGGACCTCAGTCTCGCCGGCGCGCGCCGAGGCATGGGCGTCGGGGCCGGGTCCCGCTCTTCGGTCTTCTGGGCGTTCTGGTATCTGATCGAGCGTCTGGCCGCCGACGGCCGCGCCCCGCGCGTCCTCGCCATCGAGAACGTCGTCGGACTGGCCACCGCCAACGGGGCCGAGGATTTCGCCACGCTCTGCGCCGCGCTCGCCACCGCCGGCTACCGTTGGGACGCCCATGTGGTGGACGCGGCCGGGTTTCTGCCGCAGTCGCGCCCCCGGCTCTTCATCCTCGCCTGGCAGGGCGAGCCCCCCGCGGCCCTGTCCGAGGCGCCCGCCCTGACCCGCGGCCGCGCCCTCGACGCCGCCTTCGCCGCCGCGGCGGCCATGGGCGGCGTGGAGGCGGCGGCGCGCCGACCTCTTCGCCTGCCGCCGCCGCCGGGCCGCAATCTGCAGCTGGCCGACATCGTCTCGGACGAGGGCGCGCCCAAGACGCGCGACCCCGCATCCGCCGCTCGGGTCCTGTCGCTCATGGCGCCGCGTCACGCCGCCCGGCTGGAGGCGGCCCGGGCCGAGGCCCGCGCCTCGGGTCGGCGCGTCGTCGGCACGCTCTATCGCCGCATGCGCCCCGCGCCGGACGGCGTGGGAACCGTGCAGCGCGCCGAAGTGCGCTTCGACCTCGCCGGCTGTCTTCGCACGCCCGCCGGCGGCTCCTCCCGCCAGACGCTGGTGATCTGCGACCCCTCGGGCGACGTGCGCCTGCGCCTGATTTCCGCGCGCGAGGCGGCGCGCCTCATGGGCCTGCCGGACGGATACCGCCTGCCAAAGGGCTACACCGACGCCTACAAGCTGGCCGGCGACGGCGTCGCCGTGCCCGTCGCCCGCTGGATAGCCGCCCGCCTGATCGAGCCCCTGCTCGATCACATGGACGGCGCCGACGCCCTCCCCGACGCTCGCGCGGATGAGAGCGACGCGCGAGGGGCCGTTGCCCTCGGGGCCGCCCCGGTCTAACCACGAGGGCTCATCCGCATCGAGAGACCGCCCCGAGGACCGCCATGCTCCACCTCCTGCGCGCCGCCGCAAAGACCTGGATCTTCAAGGGCGTCTTCGGCCTGCTGATCGTCAGCTTCGCGGTCTGGGGCATCGGCGATCTGTCGCTGGGCGGCGCCGCCTCGCCCGTGGCCAGCGTCGGCGAGCGCCGCGTCACCGTGCAGGACTTCGCCAACGCGCTCAGCCGGGAGGTCAACTCCTTCTCCCGCCAGGCCGGCCGCCCCATCCAGATGGACGAAGCGCAGGCCATGGGCATCCCGGACGCCCTTCTGGCCCGCATCATCCGCGACGCGGCCCTGGACGAGGAGGCGCGGCAGCTCGGCCTGTCCGCCCCCGACGGCGCGGTGCGCGACGCCATCCTCGACAGCCCGTCCTTCGTCGGCCTCGGCGGCACGTTCGATGCGGAGCAGTATCGTTTCATCCTCAGCCAGCTCGGCTTCACCGTGGAACGGTTCGAGCGGGATCAGCGCCGCTTCATCGCCCGAGAGACCGTGCGCCTGGGCGTCGCCGGCGGGATCGCCGGCGCGCCCGGCTTCGCCGAGGCCATCATCGCGCGCGAGTTCGAGGCGCGCCGCTTCGACACGCTGACCCTGCCCCTCGCCTCCGCGCCGGAGCCGGGCGAGCCGACCGAGGGCGACCTGATCGCCCATCACGAGGCCAACGCCCCGTCCTACGAAGCGCCGGAAATGCGCCGCGCCGTCTGGGTGGAGATCTCGGCCGAAGCGCTGGCCGAAACGGTGGACGTGCCCGAGGCCGACATCCGCGCCGAATACGACGCGCAGATCGACCGCTTCGATCTGCCCGAACGGCGGGTGGTGGAACGCATCGTCTATCCGGACGACGCTGCGGCCCGCGCCGCGCTGGCCGATCTGCAGGCGGGCGCCATCACCTTCCTCGATGCGGCCGAGGCCCGCGGCCTCGCCCCGTCCGACACCGAGCTCGGAGAGGTGGAACGCCGCGACCTGGGCGCGGCCGCCGATGCCGTCTTCGCAGCCGGCCTCGACGTCGCCGGGCCGGCCCCGACGGAGTTCGGCCCCGCTCTCTTCAACGTGGTGGCCGTGCTGCCCGCCCGCACGACGCCCTACGAGGACGCGAGCGAAGACCTGCGCGCGGCCCTGGCTATGGAGACGGCCGACGCGCTGGCCGCGGAACGGGCGGAGGAGGCCGCCGACCTTCTGGCCGCCGGCGCCCCGCTCGAAGAGATCGCGCAGGACCTGCGCCTGCCCCTGCGCAAGAGCGACTTGACGCTGGACGGCGAGGCCGACGCCCTGCCGCAGATCGTCGCCGAGGCGTTCTCGGCCGAAGCGGGCGAGGAGCGGGAGCTGATCGAGGCCGGTCGAGGCTTCGCCCTGGTGCGCGTCGACGAGATCGTCGAGGCCGCCGTGCGCCCGCTCGATCAGCTCCCGCTCCTCGCCCGCTTCGGCCGAGAACGCCTCGGCGACGATCTGCGGCAGGGCGTCGGCCTCGCCGTCCAGCGTCAAGTCGC
>JBCBYE010000607.1:0-2922 GCA_039816075.1 Pseudomonadota bacterium
CCGGCACCGACGGCGGCGCCGGCGGCCGGGGCGGCCTGGGCGGCGCGGGCGGCGACGGCGGCGGCGGCGGCGGCGCGATCAAGATCGTCGCCGGCGACCGCGCCACCTTCCAGCGCGCCGTGTTCGACGCGACAGGCGCCTCGATCGACGAATTCTCTTCGCTTGCGGGGGACGCTGGAAGCTTCGGCGTCGTCGGCACGAATGTCGGCGAGACCAACTTCAACTTCCGCGGCGAGGGCGAAGGTCCGGTGGAGCCCGAAGGCGGGCGCGGCGGCGACGGCGGCTTCGGCGGCACGGGCGGCACGGGCGGCACGGGCGGCAGGGGCGGAACCGGCGGCGACGGCGGCGACGGCGCCTCGGGCTCCGTCAAGTTCATCGCCGCGGCGCTCGAAGTTCAGGGCACTTTCAGCGAGGTCGACGTTTCCAAGAACGGCAGCGGCGACGAAGGCCGGGTGATCCTGCAGACCAACGCGGTCATCGTCGACGGCCGGCAGGACGACGTCGACCAGGGCGCCGTCCGCGACGCGACCGGGCGCGCCGTCGGCGTGCTGAACGGCGCCGCGGCGAACCCGTTCCTCAGCGGCGCCCAGCAGACGCCGGTTTTCGCCGGCGTGGCCGGCGACGGCGCCGCGACCGCCGGCGTGGTGGAGGGGCTGACCATCCAGACCCTCATCGACGATTTCGGCGGCGATTTCGACGCGGATTTCGAGGCACAGCTCACCCAGGACGGCGACGCCCTCGTCGCCGTCCTGCGGCTCGAGGACATGCCGGCGCCGCTGTCTCTGCTGACCGGCTCCAACGCCTTCGACCGCTACGAGGGCTTCGACGCCCTCCTGGTGGTCAATCTCACCGACGTGGCCCTCGCCGCGCCCAAGATCGGCATCGGCGTCGGGTCGGCCGCCGCGCCCGCGCCGCTCGCGCTCACCTCCGCCGGGGGCGTGATCGACGCGCTCGGGGCCGGTCAGATCTGGGCGACGCTCGTGCCCGAGGGCCAGGACGCCGTCGTCTCCGCCTCCCTCTTCGGCGACGACGCCCGGGCCCCCGCCGACCGCGCCAGCACCCTGCTCGCGGGCGAAAGCCTGGATCGCCCCGGAGAGATCGCCTTCCTCTCCCCCCAGCGCCCCGATATCGGCGCGGCGGCCGCGCCGCTGTCCTTCGGCGCCGTGGAGGCCCGCGCCGACGGTTCCGTGGTCTACGGTCTCGACGTCGCCAAGGGCGATCTCGTCGTCATCAACGCCGACGGCAGCCAGCGTCAGGCGCTGCCGGCGGCCGAGATCGAGGCGCTGCAGGGCGCCCACGCCCTCGTCGTCTACGAGGCCGAGGGCCCCGGCGCCCGCGACATGGTCTACGTGGCCACCGACGACGCGCTCCTCTCCTTCTCCGCCGACGCGCAGGGCGAGCTGACCTTGCAAGAGACCCGCGCGCTCGGCGCCGTGCAAAGCCTCGCGCTGGGCGACGACGGCACGACGCTCGCGATCGTCGCCGCCGACGCCGGCGGCGCCGCCGTCGCCCTCGCGGACCTGACCGTGAACGACATCCCTGTCTTCTCCGCGCCCGCCGCCGCCGCGCCCGCCGACCAGATCGTCTTCGGCGCCGCCGGCGCCCAGGGCACGCTCTTCGGCGTCGACGCGGCCGCCGGCACGGTCTCGGCCTTCGACATCGCCTCGCAGACCTTCGTCGCGCTCGACGCGTCCGACCGGGCCGAACTGTCGGGCGCCTCGACGATCGCCGTGGACGCGCAGGGCTTCGTGCATGTGGGCACGACCGACTCGACGCTCGTCACCCTCTCCTACGATCCCGCCGCGGGGCTGGAGGTCGTCTCCGTCCTGCGCAACGGCGTCGACGGCGTGCGCGGCATGACCGAGCCGGCGGCGATCCGCGCGGTCGGGGACTTCATCCTGGTGGCCGGCAAGGGCGCCGACAGCCTGGTGGCGCTGCAGCAACGCACGGACGACACAGGCGCCTTCACGGGCGAGCTGGTCTTCGCCCAGGCCCTGCGCGACGACGTCGGCGGGGCCGGCGGCCTCGACGCCGTCGCCGCGCTCGACGTCTACGAGACCGGCGGGCAAAGCTTCGTGGTCGCCGGGTCGCTGGGGTCGGACGGCGCGCCCGGCGCCGTCGCGGTCTTCTCCCTCGATCTCGCCGCGCCGCCGCCCACCCTCTACCAGACCGAATTCAGCGGCGTCGAAGCGCTCAGCATCACCACCGGGGCCGGCAACGACGCCGTCGCCCTGATCTCCGCCCCCACGGTCGAGGTCGTGAAGATCGACGTCGAAACCCAGGGCGGCGAGGACGCCGTCTCCATCCTCGACACGCCCGCCAAGGGCGCGGAATCCCTCGCCAGCTTCCTCGCCACGCCCGCGGCCGTGGCCGAAGGCGGGGTGGTGGTGCGCCTCGGCGACGGCGCCGATACCGCCACCCTGCGCGCCACCACGCCCGACGGGTCCGTGGTGGTGCTCGGCGATGCCGGGCAGGACGACATCTCCGTCGTCGCGGTGGGCGAACGCATGCGCGCCGCGGCCCTCGGCGGCGGCCAAAACGATGTGATCCGCGTCACAGGCACGGGCCTGCCCGACACGATGGAGGCGCTGCGCGTCTCCGGCTCCAACGGCACGGACTCCCTGTTCTTCGATCCCGGCGACTTCGCGCAGAACGTCTTGGACGATCGCGTCGACGGCCGCATCGGCATCGGCCTGCCGGGCTTCGGCATCGCCGATCAGGATCAGTTCGAGCTGATCTCCACCAGCGCCCCGCCGCAGATCGATCTGATCTCGGCCGACCCCGTCATCGACGAAGGCCAGGGCTTCACCTTCGACGTCGAAGTGCGCGTGGACCTCGCCGGCCTCGATGGTCAGGTCGTCTCCTTCGACCTCGACGGCGACGGCCTCTTCGACGACGCCGTCGCCCCGGCGACGGAGGTGC
>JBCBYE010000302.1:0-5742 GCA_039816075.1 Pseudomonadota bacterium
CTCGTCCGATCTGTCCGATCCCGCGGCGGGCGTATCCGGCCCGGACCAGTTCTTCCTCATCGCCGATCTGACGCTGGAGGGTCAGGGCTTCGCCGCCCACGGCGAGGCGGGCGGCGTCGCCCTGACCCTCCAGCGTCAGATCGGCGATGAGGAAGAACTGGTCCGGGCCGGATACGCCCGCCGCGGGATCGGACGCGAAGACGGACACCGGGTTGGAGCGCAACAGCGCCGCCAGCACCTGCTGCGACGCGGTTTCCGCCGGCGGCAGCGCGTCCATCGCCAGGGTCGAGAGCGTCTCGGAGCGGGGGGCGGAGGCGCCGTCCGCCCCGAGCAGCAGGAGGCGGGCCGGCGCCTCCCCCGCGGCATGGGCGGGGGACGCGAGCGCGGCGGCGGCGAGCGCGGCGGCGGCGAGCGCGGCGGGGGAGGCGAAGAGTTGACGGCGAATGCGGGCGAACATCTGCGGCGTCTCCAAACGGCGGCCGCGCGCAGGAGATGCGCGGCGAACATGAACAGGCCCATGGCCTTGGGGTTGAGTCTGCGGGCGGCGAGCCCTGATTTCAATGGATTTTCACGTGTTCACATCAAATCCGGGAAGTCGCAGTGGGTCCCGCGCTCCACCCGGCAGCACAGGCGCGCGGCGGTCGGTCCGTAGGGGCCGCCGAAGCAGGCCATGCCGCGGCGCGCATGGGCGCCGGCAGGCTCGAACCGCGCCGCCATGTCGCCCGCCGCCGCGCGCGACAGGCCGTTGAGGTGGCGCAGCGTGGCGGCGGCGCGGCCGGGGGTCATGGGCCGGGGCGTCAGGTGCACGCCCTTGAGGGGCAGCGCCTCCAGCGCCGTGAGGCGGAGGACGGGCCCGTCGAACTGGAAATAGGCGCGGCCGAGCAGGCCGTAATCGTGACCCACGGGCGCGCCGTCCTTCACCGCGCCGCCGGCGAAGAGGAGATTGCCGAGCGAGTGGAAGACGGCGCGCCCCCGCTCCGGCTCCGCCTCCACCGCGCGGACCACGTGGGGGTGGTGGCCGAGGACCAGGTGCACGCCCGCCTCCTCGATCCCGCGGCGGAAGCGGGCGCGCTGGCCGGCGTCGAGGCCCACATAGTTCTCGGTGCCGTAGTGCAGCGACAGGATCTTGAGGTCCGCCGGCGTGTCGCGCAGGGCGGCGAGGGCGCGGTCGTACTGGCCCGGACGGGTCAGGTGCAGCATGCCCGGCGCCGTCGCCGACGGCGAGAAGGCGCCGGAGCCGAAGGTGAGGGCGGAGAGGGCGATGCGCCGTCCGCGCACCTCGAACACGTCCGGGGCGTAGGCGTCGGGGTCCTTGCCGACGCCGGCGAAGATCAGGTTGCGGCCCGCCGCCCGCTCGCCCTCGAAGAAGGCGAGCGTGTCGGCCATGCCGCGGCGGCCGTGATCATGCGCGTGGTTGTTGGCGAGCGCGAAGGCGTTGGCGCCCAGGCGCATCAGGTGCCGAAAGTTCTCGGGGTGGCTGCGGAACACGAAGGCCTTGCCGGGCGAGGGCGTGCCGTCGCGGGCGGAGACGACGGTCTCCACGTTCACGAAATTCACGTCGCTCCACCATTCGGGTGCGAGCGCCTGCGTGGTCTCGGCCAGGGGCGTGCGGCCGTATTTCAGCGCGTGGGTGGGCGAGGGCGCGGTGCGGGAGCGGGCGAAGTTGACGTCGCCGCCGAAGCTGACGGTGATCTCCTGCGCCGCGGCCGGCGCAGCGGGCGCCAGGGCGAGAGCCGGCGCGAGCCAGAGCGCGAGGGCCGGAACGAGACTATTGAAGGCGCGCATCGGCGAGCCTTTCGAGGCCTTGCGGCGCGGCGGCGCCGAGGGCGTAGACGTGCCCGTCCCGGCCGCCCAGATAGATGCGCCCGCGCCACACGGCGGGCGTGCTTTCGAAGCAGCCCGCGCCCGGCACGCGGTGGCGCAGCCGCTCGCGCGGGCGGGCCGGATCTTCGAGGGCGTAGATGCGCAGATCGCCCGCGCAGGTGGCGACCAGCAGCTCGTCGCCGACGATGACGGGGGAGGACCAGCCGTGGATCGGGGCCGGCAGACGCTGCGTGACGCGGCCGGTCGCCGCCTCCACCGTCAGAAGGCCGCCGGCCTGCAAGGGCACGTGCAGGTGGCCGCGATGCAGGACCGGCGTGGCCCAGAGGCCGCCGACGCCCTCGGCCCGGCCCGGAATGGTCAGGCCCCAGACCAGCGGATCGTCGGGGCGCGCGGGATCGAGGCGCGCGAGCTGGCCCGTGCGGCGCTTGGCCGGCGAGGGCGCGCGCTCGTCCTCCACCGCCACGTAGATTTCGCCCGACGGTCCGCCGATCAGCGTGGCGTCGGCATCGTCGCCGGCGAAATGCTCCAGAACCAGGGCCGCCTGGCGGCCGGCTCCGGCGATCAGCCGGCCCATGTCGTAGCCCTGCACCAGACCGGCGGAGTTGACGAACCAGACCGCGCCGCCCAGCGCCATGGGCGAGCTCTCGATGCTCGCCATGCGGTCGCCCACGGCGGCGAAAAGGGCCGGGGTGAAGCCGGGAATGCGCGAGACGATCTCGGGCCGCACGTTCGCGCGGCCGTCGGCGTCCCGGCCGCGGTTGAGGGCGACGGCGTGGAACCAGGAATTCTCGCCCCCCGCGAAGAGGTGATCGCCGAGGACCAGGGGGCTGCCGTCCCAGTCGTTGTTCCACACGCCGTCGGCCGTGGCCCCGGCGAGGCGCCACAGCTCCACCGCGCGGTCCGCGTCGAGGCGCAGGATGCGCAGGAAGTTGTCGCGCGAGCCGACGAAGAGCAGCGGCGCGCCGGACGGATCGAGGCTGACGGAGCCCTTGATGATGTCGCCGGTGCGGAACGGCGCGCGCCGGTCACGGCCGGTCTGCGCGTCGAGGAAATGCACCTGGTGGTCGTAGGCGCCGAAGATGATTTCGGTGGCCTCGGCGGTTTCGCGCACCACGGGCTGCCCGGTCCAGCCGGTGCCGCACCAGGTGCGCGTGCCCGCCCCGTCGGTGGAGGGGCCGCAGAACGGGCCGCGGCGCCACTTCGTCTCCAGCCGCGCGGGCAGGGGATTGGGCGCGCGCCAGCTGCGCGTGGGATTGCCGCGGAAGGTCAGCAGGCCCTTGGCGACGGCGCCGGGAAACGCCTCGCCATGGCTCGCGGCGGGCACGAAGGGCGCCGGCGGGCCGACACGGGGGCCGAGATCCTGCGCCGCGGCCGCTGCGATCGCCGCGCCGAACGCGACGGCGGCGACGGGGACGGCGGCTCTCACGGCGGGGTCCAGATTCAGGCCGCGGGGTGGAAGAAGACGGCGAGCATCCGGTAGCCCGGCTTGGTCAGCAGCGCGCCCGTGCTTGCGTCCTGCAGCAGCGAGCCGTCGCGCACGTAGCCGCGCCGCGCCGTCCAGTCCTGCCGGGGCGTCGTGCGGAAGAAGCGCGGAACGTCGCCCCAAATGGGCGACGCCGGGCCGCGGGCGCCGCCGGGATGGATGACGGCCCACAGCTGATCGGCGTTCTCCTGAGTCATGCGCACGCAGCCGTGGCTGTCGATCGTCCCCAACCGGCGATACTTGCTGCGCGGCGTGCCGTGCAGCGCGACGCCGGAGGCCCGGCCGGAGGAGTAGTGCAGGTCGATGTAGAGGGCGTTGTACATGCCGGGGGAGCCCCAGCCCGGCCGGTGCCGATGCGGCCGCTCGTCGAGGTTGAAGACCCCCGGCGGCGTCGGGCCGGAGCGTTCGCCGGCATATTTGCGGCCCGAGGAGATGAGCCAGGATGCGCCGTCCGCCCCGTCGCCGGCCCTGTCGGTCAGCCCCAGGCCCCAATCGGCCCCCTCGGCCCGCGACAGCATCCACAGCCGCTGCGCCCCGTCCCCGCGGCCGGCCACGTTGACGTAGAGCGCGTGCGAGAAGGCGGAGTGCAGGCTGGACGGCGCGGGCGCCCCTGCGGCGGCGGAGGCCGTTTCGAGCCAGTCGAGCCCGTAAGGCCCGCGCAACGCGGCGGAGGCGAGGGCCGGCGTCGCCAGCGTGGCGGCGCCGAGGCCGGCGAGCAGCGAGCGGCGGGTCAGACGGGCGGCGGTCATGGGCGAACTCCTTGCGGGACTGAAATCAGGTCTCGGCGTCAGCCGAGGCCGGAGGCGTCGTGCAGCGCCTGGCGCAGCGCGCCGAAGAGGTCGGGCAGGCCGAGGGCGGCCTTCGCCTCTTCGACCTGGACGAGGGCGGCGAGCAGCGCGTCGTCGACGGGGCCCATCTCCGGCATCTCGAAGGCGAAATCGAGAAAGCGTTCCCCGCTGAACGCCCAGGCCAGAGCCAGGGCGAGCCAGAGCGTCGCCGTGAAGCCTGCGGGCAGCCGCATGCTGCGCCTCCCAGGGCCGATCAGGGGCGCGGGGCCGCCGGGGGCGACCGCGCTGGAACGCGTTGACGTTACGGGCGTTCATCGTCGCGGCGCAACCGGGCCGATGGTTGCGGATCGCGCCTGACCGGAGCGCGCGCGCCGGTCAGGCCGGCGCGGCGCCTGCGGGCGGGCGCGAGGAGGCGCGCAGCAGGATCAGCAGCATCACCGCCACGTTCAACGCATTGAAGGCGATGCCGTTGATCAGCGCCGCCGCGTAGGAGCCCGTGAGGTCGTAGAGCCAGCCGCTGATCCAGCCGCCGAAGGCCATGCCGAGGATCGTGGTCATGATGACGAAGCCGGTCAGCGCGCCCGCCTGCCGCGCCGGCAGATACTCGCGCACGATGACCGCGTAGCTGGGCACGATGCCGCCCTGGCTGAGTCCGAAGACGAAGCTGACCAGGTAGAGCGAGGTCAGCCCGTCGAAAGGCAGGTAGAGCGCCAGCGCCAGCCCCTGCAGCGACGAGCCGATCAGCAGCGTGACGACCCCGCCCAGCCGATCCGCCAGCCAGCCGGAGATCAGGCGCGAAACGACGCCCGCCGCCAGCATCAGCGACAGCATCTGCGCGCCCGCCGCGGCGCCGTAGCCCAGGTCCACGCACATGGCGACGATGTGCACCTGCGGCATGGACATGGCCACGCAGCAGCCGATGCCCGCCACGCCCAGCAGCGCGATCAGCGCCCGCGGGCCGAAGCCGGCGTCGCGCGCGGCGGAGGCCGCCGCGGCGTCCGCCGCCGCCAGATGCGCCTCGGGCGCCTTGCGACGCAGGGTCAGCGCCAGGGGCGCCATGACCAGGGCCGAGGCCGCGGCGAGCGCCCAATAGGCCGCGCGCCAATCCGCCTGCGCCGCGATGGGCGCGAGGATCAGCGGCCAGACGGCGCCGGCGAGGTAATTGCCGCTGGCCGCCGCCGCGACGGCGAGCCCGCGGCGCGCCCGGAACCAGTGCGAGACGTCCGCCACCAGCGGCGCGAAGCTGGCCGCGGTGGCGAAGCCGATGACCGCCTGCACCGCCGAGAGCCACAGGATCGAAGGCGCCGCCGCCGCGGCGAGATAGGCCGCGCCCAGCGCCAGGCCCGAGATGCACAGCGCCGGGCCCGCGCCGTAGCGGTCGATCCAGCGTCCGATGACGAAGTTGCCCAGCGCGAAGCCCAGCATGGTCGTCGTGTAGGGCAGCGAGGCCGCCGCCCGGTCGCCGCCGAACTCCGCCTGCAGATCGGGCAGCAGCAGGATCACGGCCCACATGCCGGCATTGCCGATCAGCGCCACGGCCAGCGACAGGCCCAGGCGCGTCCAGGCATAGGCGCCGTCGAGGGGCGGGGCGTCGGGATCGGCATGGGTCATGCCGCAGGCCGTAGCCCGCGTCGCGCAAGAAGTCGA
>JBCBYE010000798.1:0-1890 GCA_039816075.1 Pseudomonadota bacterium
GCCGCGGCCCTGGGCGTGGCCGCCGGCGCGTTCGACCAGGCGCGCGCCTATCTCAAGACGCGACGCCAGTTCGGCCGACCGATCGCCGAGTTTCAGGGCCTGCAATGGATGCTGGCGGAGATGGACGCCAAGCTGCACGCCGCCCGCCTGATGCTGCACGAGGCGGCGCAGTCCCGGGGGCCGGAGGGTCTGTTTCCCGACCGAACGCTCGCTGCGCGCGCCAAGCTCTTCGCCACTCAGGCGGCCGTCGGCGCCGTGAACGACGCGCTGCAGATGCATGGCGCCCGCGGCTACGGCGCCGAAACGCCGCTGGAGCGGATGTATCGCGACGTGCGCATGTTCACCATCGGCGGCGGCACGGCGGAGGTGCTGCGCACGCAGCTCGCCGGCGCGCTGCTGGACATGCCGGTGCCGCAGACGCGCCAGGGCCAGGCCAGGTCCGACGCCTAGGCGCCGAAAGGTTCGGCGCGAAACCACGGACGCACAGGGAGGTCTCGCCATGTCCATCACCGTCAACGCGATCTTCAAGGCCACCGATGAGTCGTATGACGATCTCGTCGCCTACATGTCCTCCATCCTGCCCGACACGGCGGCGTTCGAGGGGGCGGAGCTGATCTCCTGCTACGCCGACCCGGACGAAAAGACGCTGGTCGTGCACGAGGTCTGGGCTGAGAAAGCCGCGCAGGAGGCCTATCTGGGCTGGCGCACCGAAACCGGCGTCGTCGGCAAGATCGTGGCCATGCTGCGCGAGCCGCCGGTGTTCGAGGAACGGGTGCACGTGCCGTTCTGAGGCCTCGCCGCCCCGGTCTTCGCTTGCCTCGGCCGTGGGCGGAGGCTCTGATCCGCGCGCCCGCCGTGCCGGAGAGCCGCCGATGACCGCCACCCCCTTCGACAGCGCCGTCCTGCGCGGACATCTCTCGGACGCCGACGCCGCGGCGCTGTTCACCGATGCGGCCGAGATCCGCGCCATGATGCTGGTGGAGGCCGCGTTGGCCGAGGCGCAGGGCGCGCTCGGCCTGATCCCGGCCGAGGCGGCGGAGGCCATCGGCCGCGCCGCGCGCGAGGCGGTGATCGATCCGGCGGAGCTGGCCGAGGGAACCGCGGCCGCCGGCGTCGTCGTGCCCGCCTTCGTCGAACGCTTCCGCCGCGCCGTCGCCGACCCGGCCCAGGCCGCCTGGCTGCACCATGGCGCCACCAGCCAGGACATCCTCGATACCGCGCTGGTCCTGCGGCTCAAGCGCCTGCTGGAGCAGCTGGAGGCGCGCCAGCGCGCGACCCTCGGGGCGCTCGCCGCCGCGGCCCGGCGCTGGCGCGACCTGCCCATGGCGGCGCGCACCCGGGGGCAGGCGGCGACGCCCACTTCGTTCGGCGCGCGCATCGCCCTCTGGGGGGCGCCGCTGCTGCGGTCGCTGGACCGTCAGGCGCAGCTGGCGCCGCGGCTGCTGGTCGTCTCGCTGCACGGCGCCGCCGGCACCTCCGCCGCGCTGGGCGAGGCGGCGCCGGCCCTGCGCGCCCGCATGGCGGCGCGCCTGGGCCTCGGCGACGCGCCCTTGCCTTGGCACGCGGCGCGGGACGGGCTGGCGGAGCTCGCCTCGCATCTGGCGATCCTGACCGCGGCCCATGGCAAGATGGGACGCGACCTGCTGGAACTGGCGCGGTCGGAGGCGGGCGAGGCGCGGGCGGGCGCGGCCGGCGGCTCCTCCACCATGCCGCACAAGCGCAACCCTGTGGGGCCCGAGGCGCTGATCGCGCTGGCGCGCCACGCCTCGCGCCTGTCGGGGGCGTTGCAGGAGGCGATGCTGGCCGAGCATGAGCGCGACGGCGCCGCCTGGACGCTGGAATGGCTGAGCCTGCCGCAGCTGTGCCTGACCGCCGCCGCCTCCGCCCGCC
>JBCBYE010000611.1:0-2913 GCA_039816075.1 Pseudomonadota bacterium
CGCGCCGACCGCATCTATTTCATGGAGATGAACACGCGTCTGCAGGTGGAGCATCCGGTGACCGAGGCGATCACCGGGCTGGACCTGGTGGAATGGCAGCTGCGCGTGGCGGCGGGCGAGGCGCTGCCCTTCGCGCAGGCGGACCTGGCGCCGCAGGGCTGGTCGATGGAGGCGCGGCTTTACGCCGAGGACCCGGCCAAGGGGTTCCTGCCCCAGACCGGGCGCCTGGCGCATCTGCGCCTGCCCGGCGCCCCGGCGCGCGTGGATGCGGGCGTGCGGGAGGGCGATGCGGTGACGCCGCACTACGACCCGATGATCGCCAAGGTCGTCGCCGCGGGCGCCACGCGGGCGGAGGCGCTGGCCCGCCTGGCGTCGGCGCTGGCGGAGACGGAGGTGGGCGGGCTGACCACCAATCTGGAATTTCTGCGCGCGCTTTGCGCCCATCCGGGCTTCGCCGCGGGCGATCTGGACACCGGGCTGATCGACCGCGACGCCGAGGCGCTGACCGCTGCGCGGCCCGTGCCGGCGGAGGCGGCGGCGCTGGCCTTGATCGCTGCGCTGGGGCTCGACGCGCCGGCCCCGACCGCAGACCCGGCGGACCCCTTCGCCGCGCGCGACGGGTTTCGCGTGTGGGGGGCGGAGACGCGCCGCGCGGTGCTGGAGGGGCCCGAAGGTCCGATGGAGGCGCAGGTCTCGCCGCGCGGCGGGGGCCGATTCGATCTGCCGGAGGGGCGGCGGCTGACCCTGTCCGGCCCGGCGGAGGCGCGCCGCGTGCGGCTCGGAGACGGGCCGGCGCGGCCGACGACCCTGCGGCTGGCCGACGGCGCGGCGCTGGTGGCGCTCGACGGTCGGGTCCATGCCTTCGCGCCGCCCGATCCCTTCGCCGCGGCGTCGGAGGGCGCGGGCGGCGGGGACGCGGTCACCGCCCCCATGCCGGGCCTGGTCAAGCGCGTGGGCGTCGCCGCAGGCGACGCGGTGACCGAGGGCCAGACGCTGCTGGTGCTGGAGGCCATGAAGATGGAGCATCGCCTGCTGTCGCCCCGCGACGGCGTGGTGGAGCGGGTGATCCACCCCGAAGGCGCGCAGGTGGAGGACGGGGCGCTGCTGGTTGCGCTGGCCCCCGACGAGGACTGAACGCCGGCCGGGAGCCGCGCTGCGGCGGGCCGGTCGCCTTGCCCCGCGCCGTCGGCGGCGCCACGCTTGAACTGCGTCGCCGTTCCCGTCCCCGCACCCCGCCGGAGCCGCTGCCATGACCGCACCGCAGACCTGGGCCGAGGCGGCCCCCCGCCTGATCGACGTCGCCGCCGGACGCTCCCCAGCCGATCTGGTGATCCGCGGCGGCGCCTGGGTCAACGTGCATTCAGGGGAGATCCTGCCCGGCGCCGACATCGCCGTGGCCGCCGGCCGCTTCGCCTGGTGCGGCGGCGACGCCTCGCACTGCATCGGGGCGGAGACGCAGGTGGTGGAGGCGCGCGGCCGGCTGCTGGTCCCCGGTCTGATCGACGCGCATATGCATGTGGAAAGCGGGATGCTGACCGCGACGGAGTTCGTGCGCGCCGTGCTGCCCCGCGGCACCACCACGATGTTCGTGGACCCGCACGAGATCGCCAACGTCATGGGGGTTCCGGGCGTGCGCCTGATGCATGACGAGGCGTTGCTGCAGCCCTGCAACGTCTTCGTCCAGGCGCCGTCCTGCGTGCCCTCCGCCCCCGGGCTGGAAACGGCGGGGGCGGAGATCGGACCGCTGGAGGTGGCGGAGATGATGACCTGGCCGGGCATCGCCGGCCTCGGCGAGGTGATGAACTTTCCCGGGGTCGCGGGCGGCGACCCCGCGATGATGGGAGAGATCGCGGCGGCCATGACGGCGGGCAAGACGGTGGGCGGGCATTACGCCTCGCCCGATCTGGGTCGCGCCTTTCACGCCTATGCCGCCGGCGGGCCGGCCGACGACCATGAGGGCACGCGGCTGGAGGACGCGCTGGCCCGGGTGCGTCAGGGCATGCGGGCGATGCTGCGCCTGGGCTCCGCCTGGCACGACGTGGCCGATCAGGTGCGCATGGTGACGGAGCTGGGGCTCGAGAGCCGCAACCTGATCCTGTGCACCGACGACTGCCATGCCGCGACGCTGGCCTATGAGGGGCATATGGACCGCGTGCTGCGCCATGCGATCGCGCAGGGGCTGAAGCCGGTGACGGCGGTGCAGATGGCCACGCTGAACGCCGCCGCGCATTTCGGGATGGAGCGGGAGCTGGGCGCCATCGCGCCGGGACGGCGGGCGGATCTGGTGATTTCGCCCTCGTTGGTGGAGTTCGAGGCCGAGCAGGTCTTCGCCCGCGGCGTGCTGGCGGCGGAAGGCGGGTCCATGGCCCTGCCCCGCCCGGCGTTTCTGTGGCCCGACGCGACGCGGGAGACGGTGAAGCTGGGCCGCGCGCTGACGGCGGAGGATTTCCGCATCCCGGCGCCGCCGGGCGCCGCCGCCGTGCGCGCCCGCGTCATCGGGGTGGTCGAGAACCAGGCCCCGACGCAGGCCTTGGAGCGGATCGTGCCGGTGCGCGACGGCCATCTCGCCCCGCAGGAGGCCGAGGACGAGGTCTGCCTGATCGCGCTGGTGGAGCGGCACCGCGCGACCGGCGAGGTCGCCGCGGCGCTGGTCTCCGGCTTCGGCTGGCGGGGGCGCATGGCGCTGGCTTCGACCGTGGCGCATGACAGCCACCACATGATCGTCGTGGGAACGTCGCCGCAGGACATGGCGGCTGCGGCCAATCGGCTGGGCGAGATGGGCGGCGGCGCCGCGCTCTACGCGGACGGGGCGGAGGCGGCGCTGGTTCCGCTGCCGATCTGCGGCCTGATTACCGACGCGCCGGCCGAGGAGGTCGCAGCGCGGGCGGAGGCGCTGTCCCAGGCCATGCAGGC
>JBCBYE010000457.1:0-4082 GCA_039816075.1 Pseudomonadota bacterium
CACCTTCTTGTCCTGCAGCATCAGCTCCATCAACGCCTCGGCCCCCGGCAGGTCGCCGGGAATGTCCGACAGGCGCGCGCGCATCCCCATGGCCGCGAAATGCGCGGCCACGCGGCTCGGCGCCTCCTGCGGACACAGGCCCAGCCGCGCCGACAGGTCGAAGGCGAGCACGCATCCCATGGCCACCCCCTCCCCATGCAGCAGCCGGTCGCCATAGCCCGTCGCCGCCTCCAGCGCATGGCCGAACGTGTGCCCCAGATTCAGCAGCGCGCGGTCGCCCCGCTCCGTCTCGTCGCGCACCACGATTTCCGCCTTCATCTCGCAGGACCGGCGGATCGCCTCGATCCGCACCGCCTCGTCGCCGTCGGCCAGATCAGGACCCCGGACCTCCAGCCGCTCGAAGAACGCCGCGTCGCCCAGCAGGCCGTACTTGGCGACCTCGGCATAGCCGGCCAGCAGCTCCCGCCGCGGCAGCACGTCGAGCGTCGCCGTATCGGCCAGCACCAGCCGCGGCTGGTGAAACGCGCCGATCAGGTTCTTGCCCTGCGGCGCGTTCACGCCGGTCTTGCCGCCGACGCTGCTGTCCACCTGCGCCAGCAACGTGGTGGGGATCTGAACCACCGGAACGCCCCGGCGCAGAATGGCCGCGGCGAAGCCCGCCAGGTCCCCGACCACGCCGCCGCCGAAGGCGATCACCGGGTCGTCGCGTTCGATCCGCGCCTCCAGCAGCGCGGACGCGACCGCCCCCAGCCGATCCCAGCTTTTCGAACCCTCGCCGGGCGGAACCTCGATCCAGTCCGCCTCGATCCCGCCGTCGCGCAGCCCCTGCGCCAACGCCTCGCCCAGCAGCGCGCGCACCGTGGCGTCGGCGACCACCGCCGCGCGCCCGCGCGGCGCGAAGGGCGCGATGCGCGCGCCCGCCTCGGCCAGCAGGCCGGGACCGATCAGAATGTCGTAGGCGCGGCCCGGCAGCGGCACATGCACCGTCGCGCGCGGCCCGCTCATCCCGTCACGTCCCCGCGCCGGCGCAGGGCCTCCATCATGCGCTCCACCACCGCCTCGTGCCGCTCGTCGCCGCGCGACTCCACCGCCAGATCCGCGGTCTCGTAGACCGGGTTCCGCTGCGCCATCAGCCGCGACAGGATCTCCCGCGGATCGCCCCCCGCCAGCAGCGGGCGGCCCGCGCGGCGGCCCACCCGCTCCACCAGCACGTCGAGATCGGCGCGCAGCCAGACCACCGTGGCGGCGCAGGCGCGGATCTCGGCCCGCGTCGCTTCGTTCATCCAGGCGCCGCCGCCGGTGGCCACCACCTGCGGCGCCTCGGTCAGAAGGCGCGCGATCACCTTGCGCTCCCCGTCGCGAAAGGCCGCCTCGCCCATGGTCTCGAAAATCTCGGCGACGGACATGCGCGCGGCATCCTCCACCGCCTCGTCCGAATCGACGAACGGCGCGTGCAGCTGCGCCGCCAGGCGCCGTCCCACCGTGGTCTTTCCGGCGCCCATCAGCCCGACCAGAACCACCGGCCGGCGCAGCAGGCCCGCCGGCGCGGCGGGCGGAACCGGCGCGGCCTCGGTCGCCTCGGCCGCGGACGGCGCGGACGCAGGCGCGGCGCCGGCATGGTCGTCGGCGGGCGTCATCGGCAAGAATCCGGGCGGCGGCGAAGCATCGGTCGGGCGGCCTTGTTTACGGGCGAAAGGGCGGGGCCTCGCACCCTGCCTAGCGCAGCCCTGCGGCGGTGGCAAAGGGCCGCCCCCTTGCGCGGCGGGCGGGGGCTGACTTACCTCCTTGGCACGCCGCCGCCCCCCGTCGACGCGCCGTCCGAGGATCCGCCCCATGTCCGCCGCGCTGCGCTACGCCGTCTACCTCGCGCTGCTGGCCCTGGCCGGCTTCGTCGTCTACGCCCTCGTCGCCGATCTGCCGCCCCCGGCGCAGCGCGTGGTCCTGCCCGCGCCCGCCCCCGGCGGCTGAGCCCCGGTCCGCCCGCGCCATGCCCCGCGCCGCATCCGCCGCCGCCCCGCGCCCATGACCGCGCCGCGCGTCGCCCTCTGGCTCGAGGCGTTGGCGGCCGAACACGGCGCCTCCGCCAACACGCTGTCGGCCTATGCCCGCGACCTCGACGACTTCGCCGCCCAGGCCGGCGCCGCCTGGGCCGACGCGGATCGCGCCGCGGTCGAGGCCTGGATGGCCGACATGGAGGCGCGCGGCCTCGGGGCCGCCACCCGCGCGCGACGCCTTTCGGCCCTGCGCGGCTTCTTCCGCTTCGCGCTCGAGGAGGGCTGGCGCGACGACGATCCGGCCGCGCGCCTGTCCGGCCCAGGCCGCCCGCGTCGTCTGCCCGGCACGCTGAGCGAGGCGGAGGTGGAGGCGCTGCTCGCCGCCGCCCGCCGCCCGGCCCGGGGCACGCCCGCCGCTGCGCGCGCCGCCCTGCGCCGCGCCTGCCTGATGGAGCTGCTCTACGCCACGGGTCTGCGCGCGACGGAGCTTGCCGGCCTGCCCGTCGCCGCCCTGCGCGGCGATCCGCGCATGATCCTGGTGCGCGGCAAGGGCGGGAAGGAACGGATGGTTCCTCTCTCCGCCCCCGCGCGCCAGGCCGCAGCCGCCTGGCTGCGCGCCCGCGACGCGCAGGAGCGGGACCGCCGCTCCCCCTGGCTGTTCCCCTCGCGCGGCCGGACCGGCCGCCTGACGCGCGAGCGCCTGTGGCAGATCGTGCGCGATCTGGCGGCGGAGGCGGGGCTGGACCCCGCCCGCGTCTCCCCCCACGTGCTGCGCCACGCCTTCGCGACGCATCTTTTGGCCAACGGCGCCGACCTGCGCTCCATCCAGGCGATGCTGGGCCATGCGGACCTGTCGACGACGGAGATCTACGCCCACGTCCTCGACGCGCGCCTGAAGACCCTGGTGCTGGAGAACCACCCCCTGGCGCAGGACTGACCCCCGGACCGCCGCGCACGGCGCCCAGGGTTTCGCGGCGCAGCTGTCCTCGCGGCGCAGCTCACCTGTCGGCGACGGCGTCCCGCGCGCCGGCCGCGCGCCGTCTCAGGCCGTGGGCGGCGCGATCTCCACCCGCGTCCAGGCGGCAAAGGGCTCCTCCGGCGAACACAGAATCGAGGGAAATTCCGGCCGGTTCACCGCATCCGGAAACCCCTGCGCCTCCAGGCACAGTCCCGCGAACGGCCCGTAGGCCGCGCCGCCGAGCCCCGGCGCGCCGACCGTCATGCCCGCCATGTCGAAGACCTGCAGCCCCGGCCGATCGGTCCACAGCCGCAGCCGCAACGCCGCGTCCGACGACAGAACCTCCGCCGCCGGCCCCTCTGCGCGCGACGCGTCCAGACAAAAGTTCAGATCGACGCCCAGCGGCGCTCCCCCGGCGCCGCGCAGCGGCCGCGCCCGGCGAAAATCGAACGGCGTGCCGGCGACCTCCGCGATCTCGCCCGTCGGGACCAGCCGCTCGGTCAACGGCGTGTAGCGAGAGGCCGCCAGCCGCAGGCTGTGATCCGCCACCGCGCCGCCGCCGTCGAGATTCCAGTAGACATGCTGCGCCAGGTTCACCGGCGTCTCCCGGTCCGGAACCGCGCGCATCTCCCAGAGCAGCGCGGCGCCCTCCAGCCGCAGCACGACCTCCACGTCGAGCGCGCCGGGAAACCCGCCCTCGCCCGGCGGGCTGTCATAGCGCAGACGCAGGGCGGAGGCGGCATCGTCCGCCTCCATCTCCCAGACCTGCCGGCCCAGCCCTGACGGCCCGCCATGCAGGCACTCCGTCCCTGCCCCGGCATCGGTCGCGGCCCCAGCCCCGGCATCGGCCCCGGCCCCAGCCCCGGCATCGACATCGGCCCCGGCATCGAGCCGCGCGATGCCGCCCGCCCAGGGAAACGCAGCGCCGGAAATGCGGTTGGCCACACGCCCCACGATCGCGCCCATGGCAGGCGAATGCGCCGGATAATCCTCGATCCGCCGCAGCCCCAGGGCGCAGTCGCGCGCGCCGCCGCCGGGCAGCGCCACGGACCAGCGGCGCAGCGAGGCGCCCCAGGCGATCACCTCCACCTGCGCCTCGGCGCTCTCCAGCGTGCCGGCGGCGATCTGAC
>JBCBYE010000012.1:0-18227 GCA_039816075.1 Pseudomonadota bacterium
GCAGGGGAGCGCGCTATATATCAACGGACCCCGGGGCTGTCCATCGCCGGTCCGCCCCCTTTCGAACGGCCGCGCGCGACGCCCTCCGCGCGCCTGAAGGAGCCCTGCGATGACCGAAACCGCCGCCGCCGAAGACCCGTTCGCCGACCCCTTCGCCGAGGCCCGCGACCGCCTGCTCGACGCGCTGCCCGACCACGTCGTCTTCGACGGCTGGTCCATGACCGCGCTGGAGGCCGCGGCCCGCGAGGCCGGCGTGGAGCCGTCCGAGATCCGGCTGGTCTTCCCCCGCGGCGGCGTCGACGCCGCGCTCGCCTTTCACGCCCGCGGCGACGCGCGCATGGCCAAGCGCTTCGCCGCCGAGGACCATGAGGGCTGGGGCTTCACCGCCAAGGTCACGCGCGCCGTGCGGCTGCGGCTGGAGGTCGTCGCGGATGCCAAGGACGCCGTGCGCCGCGCCGCCGCGCTGCTGTCGCTGCCGATCTACGCGCCCGAGGCGGCGCGCGCGCTTTGGCGCACGTCGGACGCCATCTGGACGGCGGTGGGCGACGCCTCCACCGACGGCGCCTGGTACACCAAGCGCGCCACGCTGTCGGGCGTCTACGCCTCCACGACGCTCTACTGGCTGGGCGACGAGACGCCCGGCGCGACGGCGACGTGGGAGTTTCTCGACCGCCGCATCGGCGACGTGATGCGCATCGAGAAGACCAAGGCGAGCCTGCGCGCCAACCCGCTCGGCCGCATCGCCATGGACCTTCAAGACCGGGCCCTCGGCTTCATCAAGGCCCCGCGAGGCGCCTGATCTTGCACGGTGTGCGCCCCGAGGGGGCATCGAGCCCCCTCGTGACGCGGCCGGCTCCGCCGGCTGGCCAGGCCGTCGAGGGCGGTTCATTCGAGGCGGGATCCGCAGTTTGCTGAGACGGCCCTTGGGGGGCCTTCCAAGAGCGTGCGGCGAGTCGTCCGCCCGGCGTTCGACGCCAAGCATGGCGGGAGCCTCAAGGCCAAATCTCGCGTCGCTCGGTCGCCGCGTCTGCGGCTTGCGAGCCTCGACCCTTTCGACGACTCGCCTTCGTCCGCACGGTTGCGCCAGGCGGCGCCGGGGCTGGCTGCGCACGCCGCACCTTTCCGGGCGACCGGCGCCCCGGACTTGATCCGGGGCCTCCTTCGGCCGCCGCCGGGCGCCGCCCTCGCCGGGTCAGGCGCCGTCGCCCCCAAGAGGCGTCACACGCGTCACGTGCCCCATTTTGCGGCCCTCGCGCGCCTCGGCCTTGCCGTAGAGGTGCAGGCGCAGGGCGGGATCGGCGGCGATCGCCTCCCATTGCTCGGCCTCGTCGCCCAGCAGGTTGGTCATCACCGCATCCGAGTGCCGCGACCCGTCGCCCGTCGGCCAGCCGCAGACCGCGCGCATATGCGCCTCGAACTGGTCCACGCCGCAGGCGTCCTGCGTCCAATGGCCGGTGTTGTGCACGCGCGGCGCGATCTCGTTGACCAGCAGGCCCGCCTCGTCCTCGAAGAACTCCACGCCCAGCGCCCCGACATGGTCGAGCGCGCCCAGGACCGCCTCCGCCGCCGCTCGCGCCTCCACCGCGCGCCCGACGCTCAGCCCCGACGGCACGCAGGACCGTCGCAGGATGCCGTCCTCATGCCGGTTCTCCGCCGCATCGAATGCCGTGACGGCGCCGTCACGGCCGCGCACCGCCACCACGGAGACCTCGCGCCGAAACGCCACGAGCCCCTCCAGAAGGGACGGCGCGCCGCCGCCCTCGGCCCAGGCCGCCTGCAGCGCCGCAAGGCTTTCCACCCGCGCCTGGCCCTTTCCGTCATAGCCCAGGCGACGCGTCTTCAGGATCGCCGGCGCGCCGACCTACGCCAGGGCCGCGGCCAGATCCTCGGGCCCGTCAACCGCCGCGAAGGGCGCCGTGCGCAGGCCGAGACCGCGCAGAAAACGCTTCTCCTCGAGCCGGTCCTGCGCGGCCGCCAGGCTGCGCGCGCCCGGGCGCACCGGGACCTGCGCGGCCAACGCCTGCACGGTCGCGACCGGCACGTTCTCGAACTCGTAGGTCACGACATCGACGGCGGCGGCGAAGGCCTGAAGCGCCGCGGCGTCGTCCCAGGCGCCGCGATGCACCGCCTCGCAGACCTGGCCGGCGGGCGGATCCGCCTCGGGCGCATAAATCCGCGCGCGCAGACCCAGCCGCGCGCCCGCCAGCGCCAGCATGCGGCCCAGCTGGCCGCCGCCCAGAACGCCCACGCAGGACCCCGGCGGCAGCGGCGCGTCACTCATCGGTCGGGGCCTCGGCCACCGCGTCGGTCTGCGCGGCGCGCCAGGCCTCCAGCCGCGCGGCCAGCGCCTCGTCCGTCGTCGCCAGCATCGCCGCGGCCAGCAGGCCGGCATTCGCCGCCCCCGCCTCGCCGATGGCCAGCGTGCCCACGGGGATCCCGCGCGGCATCTGCACGATGCTCAGCAGACTGTCCCAGCCGCTGAGGCTGCGGCTCTGCACCGGAACGCCCAGCACCGGCAGGCGCGTCTTGGCCGCCATCATTCCCGGCAGGTGCGCGGCCCCGCCGGCGCCGGCGATGATCACCCTCAGCCCGCGCGCCGCGGCGCTTTCGGCATAGAGGAACATGCGGTCCGGCGTGCGGTGGGCGGACAGGATGCGCGCCTCATGCGGCACCCCCAACGCCTCCAGCACCTCGGCCGCCCTGCGCATCACCGGCCAGTCCGACTGGCTGCCCATCACGAGGCCCACACGGGGATCGTCGCCGCTCATCTCGCCTCCTCGCCTTGCCCGAGGCGGCGAGGCTTAGCGGCCGCGCCGGATCAAGTCACGCCCGGGCGCGCGGTCGACGACGCGCCGCCGAACGGCGCCGCCGTCACGCGATGATGTCCGGGGTCAGCTGATCCTCGATGCGCTGGATGCGGTCCTTGAGGGCCAGCTTGCGCTTTTTCATGCGCCGCACGGCCAGAGGATCCGCCATCGCCCGGCCCTGCATGGCCTCGATCGCGGCGTCGAGGTCCCGGTGTTCGTCGCGCAGATGCTCGAGCTCCAGCTTCAGCAGCTCTTCGCGGCTCATCACGTGCATGGCGCTTCCCGATCCGGACAGGGCCTTAGGATGATAGCGGGCGCTGGCCTGCGTGCAAGCCGCGGCGCAGGCGCGCGCCGGTTGCCCGGGCGGGGCGCGGCCTCTACCTAGGCCGCATGACCCTTCGCAAACGCCTCCGCCGCCTGCTGCGCCGCACGCCCCGCGTCAACGTCCTGCGTCTTTACGGGGCCATCGGCCTGCCCGGACGGGGGCCGGGCCTGTCGGACGCGGGCATGGCCTCCGCCATCGAGGCGGCCTTCGCCGGCAAGCCCGCGGCGGTGGCGCTCGCCGTCAACTCGCCCGGCGGCTCGCCCGTGCAGTCGGCCCTGATCGCCGCGCGCATCCGGCGCCTTGCGGAAGAGAAGAAGGTCCCCGTCATCGCCTTCTGCGAGGACGTGGCGGCCTCCGGCGGCTACTGGCTGGCCTGCGCGGCGGAGGAAATCTTCGCCGACGCCTCCTCCGTCGTCGGATCCATCGGCGTGATCTACGCCGGTTTCGGCGCCCATGAGCTGCTGCAGCGCAACGGCATCGAGCGGCGCGTGCACACGGCGGGGGAGCGCAAACTGATCCTCGATCCCTTCCAGCCGGAGCGGGAGGAGGACGTCGCCGTCCTGCGCGACCTCCAGGACGAGGTGCACGCCGCCTTCATCGACCACGTCAAGGCGCGTCGCGGCGACCGGCTGAGCGCCGAGGAGACGCTCTTCGACGGCTCCATCCGCGTCGGCGCCCGCGCCCAGGCGGCGGGGCTGATCGACGGGCTCGGTCACCTGATCCCCACGCTCAAGGCCCGCTTCGGCGAGGAGACGACGTTCCGCGACTTCGGCCCCCGCCGCAGCCTGGCGCAGCGCTTCGGCCTGGCCTCGCTGGCGGCCGAGGCGACGCAGGGCGCGCTCGACACCGCCGAGGCGCGCGCCGCCTGGGCGCGCTTCGGGGCCTGACCGGCGATGCTCTGGAAACTCGCGACATTCTTTCTGATCGGCATGGTCGTGCTCGCCATGGTCTCCGCCCGCCCCAGGAAGGGCGACCGCGCCTTTGATGCCGAACGGCACACCCTGCGCGCGCGCATGGCGCGTCTTTTCCGCCGCGCGCCGCCGCGCTAGCCAACGCCCCCGTTCACTCTCGGCCCCGCCCGCCCTATATGACGACGCCGGACGCCGCGCCGGCGCGCGCTCCGCGCCCCCGACCGCCCGGCCCGCTTCCGGCCAGCTCGAAAGGACGTTCATGGATCTTCTGGCGGCGGCGGCCGGGCTCGCCATCCTGCTGGGCGCAGGCGACGCGTTGGTTCGCGGCGCCGTGGGGCTGAGCCTTCGGCTCGGCATTCCCGCCCTGCTGGTGTCGCTGACCGTCGTCGCCTTCGGGACCTCCGCGCCGGAGCTGCTGATCGCGGTCAAGGGCGCATTGGACGGCGCGACCGGCATCGTCTACGGCAACGTGGTGGGGTCCAACATCGCCAACGTGCTGCTGGTGCTGGGCATTCCGGCGATCATCTCCCGCCTCGACTCGCGCGACTGCGATTCCCTGCGGAACTTCTGGATGATGATCGCGGTCAGCGTGATCTTCATCGGCCTGTGCTTCGCCGGGCCGCTGGACGGGCCGCACGGCATGGTGCTGCTCGTGCTGCTGGGCATGATGCTCTACGACAATTTCCGCTCCGCCCAGAAGGCCCGCGCCGAAACGCCGGAGGCGCTGCCCGACGGGGTGGAACCGGAGGACGTCGAACAGCCGCCCTGGCGCATCGCCCTCTTTCTGGGCCTGGGCATGATCGGCCTTCCCTTGGGCGCGCATCTGCTGATCGACGGCGCCCAGGGCCTTGCGCAGGACATGGGCGTGTCCGAGGCGGCCATCGGCCTGACGCTCGTGGCCATCGGCACCTCGCTGCCGGAACTGGCGACCACCGTCGTCGCCGCCATGCGCCGCCATGCGGACGTCGCCATCGGCAACGTCATCGGGTCCAACCTCTTCAACCTGGCCGCGGTCATGGGCGTCGCCTCGGTCGTCGCCCCGCTGCCGGTTCCGCCCAGCTTTCTCAGTCTGGACCTTTGGGTGATGCTCGCCGTCTCGGCGCTGCTCTATCCTTTCGTCTGCCGCATCGCGCGCATGGGCCGGCGCGTCGGCATGGGCTTTCTCGCGATCTACGCGGTCTACGCCGTCGTGGTTCTCGCGCCCCAGATGTGACGGCCCTTTCCTCGCGTTTCGGAGATCCAAGCCATGCCCATCGCCCCCGGCGCCGCCCTCGTCACCGGCGCGGGCCGGCGCATCGGTCAGGCCCTCGCGCTCGAACTCGGCGCGCTGGGCTGGAACGTCGCCCTGCACTGCGTCGGTTCGATCGAGGGGGCCGAGGTCGCCGCGGCCGAAATCCGCAGCCTCGGCCGCCGCGCCGAGGTGCTGCAGGCGGATCTGCTGGATCTGGACCAGGCCGAGGCGCTCGTTCCCCGCGCCGCCCAAGCGCTGGGCGCCCCGCTCGATCTGCTCGTGAACAACGCGTCGATCTTCGAGCATGACGACATCGCCACCCTCAGCCGCGACAGCTGGGATCGTGCCCTCGGCTCCAACCTGCGCGCGCCGGTGATCCTCAGCCAGGCCTTCGCCGCGCAGGCGCCGCAGGCGCGAGCGGACGAGGACGGGCTGCCCCTCGCCTCCGCCCTGATCCTGAACATGCTCGACCAGCGCGTGTGGAAGCCGACGCCCGAGTTCATGTCCTATTCCATCGCCAAGGCGGGCCTGTGGTGGTTCACCCGCACCGCCGCCCAGGCGCTGGCGCCGGCGGTGCGGGTGAACGCCATCGGTCCGGGTCCCACGCTGCAGGGCGACCGGCAATCTGTGGATCATTTCAACGCGCAGCGCGGCGCGACGCTGCTTCAGCGCGGCTCGAACCCCGCCGAGATGCGGCGCGCGCTGCGCTTCGTGATCGAGGCGGACGGCCTCACCGGGCAGATGCTGGCGCTTGATTCGGGGCAGCACCTCGCTTGGCGAACGCCGGACGTTTTGGGGGTCGAGTAGCCTCGTTCATTAACACTATTGCAACCTTTAGGGGAATCATGGCACCTCCACGTGCCGCGGAGCGTGCGCCGCGCCGCAACAGTTTTCCACGCGGCCATTTCACCGTTGCACAGCCGTCGCAATTCCTTCGTCTTTTCCGGGCGTTAACCTTTCTGGAAAATATTGATTATGGAAATCAAATACTTATCGGCGGCGCCCAAAATCCGGGCATTCGACGCAAACCCTTGAAACTGCGTGGACTCGCCGTGCTGGCCGGAAGTTGTCGACAGACTTATCCACAGAATCCGTGGACGAATTCCGCCTTGCGCCAGCCCCTGGCGCTCGCTAACGCGTAGACGATTCATGATGCACCGGGACGAACCAGACGACGCCGCCGGCTTCGACGAAGACGGCGCTCCTCGGGCCGACGCCGCAAAGGCCGGCGTCGATGTGATCCGCGCGACCTTGCGCACGCTGCCCGATTCGCCCGGCGTCTACCGCATGCTCGATGCCAAGGGCGCGGTGCTTTACGTGGGCAAGGCGCGCAGCCTTAAGAAGCGCGTCGCCTCCTACGCCCATCTGACCGGCCATTCGGGCCGCATCGCCAAGATGATCCTCAGCACCGCCTCCATGATGGTGCTGACCACGCGGACGGAGACCGAGGCGCTGCTGCTGGAGCAGAACCTCATCAAGCAGCTGAAGCCGCGGTTCAACGTTCTGCTGCGCGACGACAAGAGCTTTCCCAACATCGTCGTCGCCGACGCGCATGCCTTCCCGCAGATCAAGAAGCATCGCGGCGCCCGCCGCGAAAGCGGGCGGTACTTCGGCCCCTTCGCCTCCGCCGGCGCGGTCAACCGCACGCTCAACCAGCTGCAGAAGGTGTTTCAGCTGCGCTCGTGCAGCGACAGCGTGTTCGACGCGCGGACCCGGCCCTGCCTGCTTCACCAGATCAAACGCTGCTCCGCCCCCTGCGTCGGGCGCATCTCGGAACAGGACTACGCCGCCACGGTGCGCGACGCGGTCGAATTCCTCGACGGCAAGACCACGCGCATCCAGGCGCAGCTGGCGTCGGAGATGCAGGCCGCTTCGGCGGAGCTGGAATTCGAGCGCGCCGCCGCCCTGCGCGACCGCATCCATGCGCTCACCCAGGTGCAGTCCTCGCAAGGGGTGAACCCCGAAACCGTGCAGGAGGCCGACGTGGTCGCCCTGCACCAGGAGGGGGGCGAGGCCTGCGTGCAGGTCTTTTTCTTCCGCGCCCATCAGAACTGGGGCAACCGCGCCTATTATCCGCGCACCGGCGCCGGCGCCGACCCCGACGAGATCCTCGAGGCGTTCCTGGCGCAGTTCTATTCCACCAAGGAGCCGCCGCGCCTGATCCTGCTCAGCGAACCCGCCCGCGACCAGGACCTGCTGGCAGAGCTGCTGAGCGAGAAGCGCGGCCGCAAGGTCGAGGTCTCCGTGCCGTTGCGGGGCGAAAAGCGCCTGCTGGTCGAGCAGGCCCATCGCAATGCGCGCGAAAGCCTGGGCCGAAAGCTCGCCGAGACCTCCGCCCAGGCCAAGCTGCTCGACGGTCTGGCCGAGGCCTTCGACCTCGAGGCGCCGCCCAAGCGCGTGGAGGTCTACGACAACTCCCACATCATGGGCGCCAACGCCGTCGGCGCCATGATCGTGGCGGGCCCCGAGGGCCTGGAGAAATCCCAGTACCGCAAGTTCAACATCAAGAACCCCGAGACCGCGCCCGGCGACGATTTCGCCATGATGCGCGAGGTGCTCGAGCGCCGCTTCGCCCGCCTGCAAAAGGACGATCCGGATCGCGACAAGGGCCTGTGGCCCGACCTGGTGCTGATCGACGGCGGCGCCGGCCAGCTGAGCGCGGCGCGCCAGGCGCTGGCCGATCTGGGCGCCGACGACGTCGCCCTGGTCGGCGTCGCCAAGGGCGAGGAGCGCGACGCCGGCAAGGAGCAGTTCCACGCCCCCGGCCGCCCCCCCTTCGCCCTGCCGCACCGCAGCCCGACCTTGTATTTCGTCCAACGCCTCCGCGACGAGGCGCATCGCTTCGCCATCGGCGCCCACCGCGCCAAGCGCGCGAAGAGCCAGATGAAGAACCCGCTCGACGAGATCGCCGGCGTCGGCCCGACGAGAAAGCGCGCCCTGCTCGCCCATTTCGGCAGCGCCAAGGCCGTCGGCCGCGCCGGGCTGGAGGACCTGAAGGCGGTGAAGGGCATTTCGGCGAGCGTGGCCGAAACCGTCTACGCCCACTTCAACCCGGACGGCTGACCGCCGCGGCTTGCGGCCGCCCCGAGCGCCCTTCGGGCGCCGGCCCGCCCTCCAGCCGCGGCGGGCGGAGGCGTCGGCCGGTCAGATCGGGTCCCAGCTGAACACGTCCGCGGACCGATCCAGCCCATGGAAATGCGCGCGCAGCGCCGGGAACGCCGTCTCGGCCACCCCCTGCGCCGTCCACCCGTCCCCCGAGTGCACCGACCGCACCGGCCGCGGCTGGCTCATCACGAAGATCTCGTTGAGGCGCACGGCGAAGATCTGGCCGGTGACGTCGGCGGCGGCGTCCGACGCCAGCGCCACCGCCAGCGGCGCGATCTTTTCGGGAGTCGATTTCTTGATCTTCTCGACCCGCGCCACGTCCGCCTCGGAGTTGATCGGAATCGTGCCGATCATCCGGCTCCACGCGAAGGGCGCGATGCAGTTGGACGTCGCCCCGAACCGGCTCATGTCGAGCGCGATGGATTTCGACAGCGCCGCGATGCCCAGCTTGGCCGCCGCGTAGTTCGCCTGGCCGTAATTGCCGATCAGGCCGGAGGTCGAGGTGAAGTGGATGTAGCGGCCCGATCCCTGCTCCCGAAAGATCGGCGCCGCGCAGCGGGAGACGTTGAAGCCGCCGGTCAGGTGCACGGCGACGACGGTGTCCCAATCCTCCCAGCTCATCTTGTGGAAGATGGCGTCGCGCAGCACGCCGGCGTTGTTGACCACGATGTCGAGGCCGCCGAAGACGTCGCGCGCCCGCTCCACCATGGCCTGGGCGTCGGCCCGGTCGGCGACGGAGCCGAAATCGGCCTCCGCCGCGCCGCCCGCGGCGCGGATGGCCTGAACGACCTCGGTGGCGGGGGCGGGGCTGGCGTCGCCGGCCTCGCCCGCCTGTCCGCCGCCCAGATCGTTGACCACGACGCTCGCGCCTTCCGCGGCCATGGCCTCGGCCATGGCGCGACCGATGCCGCGTCCGGCGCCGGTGATCAGCGCGGTCTTGCCGTCGAGCATGCCCATGAGCCGCTCCTCCCTGCGTCGCGCGGTTCGGGCCGCGCCGTCGTTTCCGATCTCACGCTGGCGCGTCGCGGGCGGTTCGTCCAGCCGGCGCGGCGCGCGCCCTGCGGATCAGGCGGCGTGCACGCGGGCGGCCTCGGGCGACCAGCCGACGCGCACGGCCTCGCCCCGCTCGAACGCGCCGAACGTCCCGGGGACGCAGCGCACGGCGATCTCGCGCCCGTCGGGCAGCGCCACGCCGTGGCTCTCCACCAGGCCCAGATAGACCCGCTCTCGATAGACGCCCTGCAGGCCGAGGCCGTCGCGGCTCAGCGTCAGGCTTTCCGAGCGGACCGAGAGGCTGCCCTTCCCCTCGGACGCGCCCTCCATCGCCGCCATCGCCACGCCGCCCGGCACGTCCATGCGCAGCAGCCCGCCTTCGGCGCGCAGGTCGCCGTCGAAGATCACCCGCTCGCCCACGAACTCGGCGGCGAAGCGCGACGCAGGCCGCTCATACAGATCCTCGGGCGCGCCCTGCTCCACCAGCTTGCCGTCGGAGATCAGGGCCATGCGGTCGGCCACCGTCATCGCCTCCTCCTGATTGTGGGTGACGTGCACGAAGGTGATGCCGACCTGTTCCTGCAGATGCTTGAGCTCGTAGCACATCTCCTTGCGCAGCTTGGCGTCGAGCGCGGCCAGCGGCTCGTCCAGCAGCAGGATGCGGGGCTTGAGCGCCAGGGCGCGGGCCAGCTGCACGCGCTGCTGCTGACCGCCCGACAGCTCCCATATGCGTCGCGCGCCGTAGCCGGCGAGCGAGACCTGGGCCAGCGCCGCCTCCGCCTGGCGGGCGACCTCCTCGCGCGGCAGCTTGCGCAGCTTCAACCCGTAGCCGACGTTCTGCGCCACGGTCATGTGGGGGAAGAGCGCGTAGGACTGGAACACCATGCCGGTGGGCCGTTTCTCAGGCCCCAGATGCTCCACCCGACGCCCCTCCAGCAGGACCTCGCCCGCGTCCGGCTTGACGAAGCCGCCCAGGGCGCGCAGCAGCGTGGTCTTGCCGCCGCCCGACGGGCCGAGCAGGGCGAAGTAGCGTCCGGCGCCGATCTCCACATCCACGCCGTCGAGCGCGCGCACGCGGCCGTAGCGTTTTTTGAGGCCCCGCGCCTCGACCGCGGCGGCGGTCGCGTCCGTCATGGCGTTCATGTCGGTTTCCCGCCCCTTAGTTTCCCTCTGGCGCGCGCAGGCGCCGCGCCATCTGCTCCTGCCGCAACCAGGTCCACAGCAGGATCGCCGTCACGCCGCCGATGGAGACGATGGAGATCATGCCGCCCATGGCATAGCTCTGCTCGCTCATCCCGGTGTTCAGCATCTGGCTGATGAGCACGGTCGTGAACGTGTCGAAGCCGCCTTTGAGGGCGTTGGAGCGCACGTATTCGTTGAAGACGAGGATCACCGTGAAGCTGGTCGCCGAAAGCACGCCGGGGCGGATCTGCGGGAACTCCACCTGCCAGAAGGCCTGCCCGGGGCTGGCCCCGCAGGCGCGGGCGGCCTCCGTATGCTCGGGGTTGTAGCGGCCCATGGTGATCAGGATCACCACGAAGGCGTAGGGCAGGGTGTAGACCACCATGCCGATCACCGCCGTGCCGAAGCCGAGCTGGAACCACGCGCCCACGGGCAGGCCGGTGGCGTCGGCGACGGCGCCGAACATGCCGTTGAGGCTCTTGAAATAGACCAGCAGGGTCGTGGCGAAGATGTCGGGGGGCGCGAAGAGCGGCAGCAGCAGCAGGAACACCAGCCACAGCTTGTTCGTCAGCCGCTTGTAGAGCTTGGCCGCCAGCAGCGCGAAGGGCACGGTGAAGACCGCCGTGCCGACCGCGACCGCCAGGGTCCAGCCCAGGGCGCGGGTCAGGGCCGCGTCCTCGAACACCGCGAAGTACCAGTCGACGGTGAAGACATAGCGCGCGGCGCCGAAGCCCAGCTCGTTGAAGCTGACGTAGAGGTTGTAGAAGACCGGCGTCATGATCGCGCAGATCACCACGGCGAGCCACAGCCAGCCCAGCCGCGTCTGCCATGGGCTCGCGTAGTCGTCGCCGCCGACGCTCATCGATAGGGCTCCAGCACGGATCCGAGGTTGAAGAGGCGATGGCCGATCGCCAGCAGCCCGATCAGCGTGAAGGTCATGATGGCGCTCACCGCCATGGCCAGCGGAAAGTCGAGCGCGATGACCGCCTGCGTGGCGATCAGGCCGGCGTTCACCGCCCCGGGCCCGCCGAGGATGTTGGGCACCAGCGCGACGCCCAGCCCGTTGACCAGGATGAACACGCAGCCGGCGAAGACGCCGGGGGCGGCGAGCGGCAGGATCACGTCGACGAACACGCGGTGCTTGGGCGCGCCGATGTCGGCGCAGACCTCGAAAACGTGCTTCGGCGCCGCCTCCATCGCGAGAAACCCGCAGAAGATCATGAAGGGCATGAAGCTGAGAACTTCGCCGATGATCACGCCCGTGGGGGTGAAGAGGATGGCGGTGATCGGTTCGGAAATCATGCCGAGGCTCAGCAGCGCTTCGTTGACCAGGCCGTTCCGGCTCAGCACTGGGCGCAGCATGAACAGACGCACGATTTCGCTGACCATGAAGGGCAGGATGAAGAGCAGCATGACCCGATGCTGCGCCGCCTCGGGGATGCGCCGGCGGATGAAGACGGCCAGGGGAAAACCGAAGACGAAGCAGATCGCCACGGCGATGGTGGAGTGCTGGATGGAGCTCAGGAAATTCTCGAACCGGGCCGAGAAGAAGAAGTTCTCGTAGGAGAACAGGGTGAAGCCCGGCTCCATCCAGAACATCGTGCGTTCCCAGAACGACCAGATCACCGTCAGCAGCGAGGGGACGAGGAAGAACGCCGCCATGAAGGCGGCGGGCAGATGGAACAGCGCGGCGATCGCGCCGGCGCGCAGACGCGATATCGAGGCGCGGCCTGGAGGGAGGGCCGGCGCCCGCAGGGCGCTCGGGGCGACCGAGGCCGCGCCGTCCTGAGGGGGGGCGCGCCTTGCGGCCGCCCCGAGCGCCGGCTGCGCCGGCGCCGGCCCGCCCTCCAGCCTGCGCGCCCCCAGAGCCTCCCCCGAGGCCTCGCGCGGGGCCTCGCCCGGGGACGCGCCGTCGGCGCCTGCGGTCAAGACGGCCGCCTCAGGCCGCCTGCACCCGCGCCCACCAGTCCTGGTAGGCGCGCAGGTTGGTCGGGAACACGTTCTGCCAGCTGTTGCCCGCGACCTCGTAGCGGGCCTGCTTGCGGGCCAGCCGGTCCTTTACGGTCCGCTTCTGCTCGGCCGTGAAGTCGCCGTCCGCCTCCACCGCCTCGGCGATGCCCGTCATCTGCGGCGCGAAGCCGAAGGTCAGCAGCGTGCGCGCGCCGAACCAGGGGCTCAGGTAGACGTTCATCAGGTCGTAGAACGCCTGTTCCTTGCCCCGCGCGGCGCCGCCCTTGGTCAGCATCCACACGTTGTTCCAGGTCTGGTGCCCCTCGACCATCGTGCCGTAGCGGATGTCCTTCTCCGCCCGGTTCATGGCGACGATCTGGATCGGCTCCCAGCAGCTCGACACCAGCACCTCCTCGGAGGCGAGCAGATCGACGCCGTTCTGGAACCCGTCCCAGAACGTCCGGAAATGCCCCTTCTTCTTCAGGTCGATCAGGAACTCCGCGACGCCCTTCACCTCCGCCTCGGTCATGTCCGAGGGGTTTTCGATGTCCTGCTTGCCGGACTGCTTGAGGTAGATCGCCGTATTGGTCAGCGTCGGGCCGAAATCGTTCTGCATCGCCGCGCGGCCGCGGAACTGTTCGTCGAACAGCGCCTCCCACGTGCTCAGCTCCTCGCCCACCACGTCGGCGTTGAACGCCAGGCTGTCGGCGTTGGAGATGTAGGGGACGGCCACCAGGCGGCCGTCGGCGCGGATCGTGTCCGCGCCGGGCGCGCCCTCGGCGTAGATCGGCAGCAGCAGGTTCCAGTTGGCGATGCGCGACGGATCGATCTCCACGATCGCCCCCTGCGAGGCCATGGCGTCCTCCATGCCTCCGCCGTTGTCCGTCAGCGCGTCGTAAAGCCGATCGCCGTCGCCCACGATCATCTTCTGGATGGCCTGATCGGCGCTGCCCGACTTGGCGTTGTAGGCCAGCTCGACGCCGGCCTGGGCGCTCATGTCGCCCCAATCCTTGCCGCCGGTCCCCGGCTGCGCGCCGACCTTGGCGACGCCGATGGTCCAGATGTTCAGCGCCTCGGCGGCGCGCGCGGCGGTCGGGATGGCGGCCATCGCGCCGAGGGCAGCGGCGGATTGCATCAGCGTGCGGCGGGAAAGCTGGGTCATCTGTGGGGCAACTCCCTGTTGCGTCGCGGTTTTCCGCGGAGGTCCGGCGCCGCCTCGGCGCGGGGCCGGGCAACTTGTCCGGACCAATTAGCGTGACGGCGGATTTCATCCAGCGGCGCCGCTCTTCAGGCTTGGGTCCGCTGCGCCGCGCGGCTATCGTCCGCCGGACCGCAGGCCCGCACGAGGACGCCCATGGCCGATCCCGCACGACATCCCGATGCGCCCGCCCATCTGCCCGGCTTTCTGCCCGGGGCGGACGGCTCGGATCCCAGCATGACCAACGTCATGATCTTCATGATCATCGCGCTGGTGCTGATCGGCGTCGGCTATCTCAAGCTGCACGCCTTGCCCGAGCGGATGGCCCATCACCGCTCCTCGGTGCAGATGCAGCTGGTGGCCGTGCTCTCGCTGCTCGCGCTCTTCACGCATGAGCACATCTACTGGATCGCCGCGCTGCTGCTGGTGGTGGTGGAGCTTCCGGATTTCATCACCCCGATCCGCTCCATCGCCGCCTCGCTGGAAAAGACCAGCGGCCGCCCGCCCTCCGCGCCGGACGCCCCCGACACGCCCGACGCCGCCGACATGCCGAACGCCGCCGACATGCCGAACGCCGGCGACGCGCCGAACGCCCCCGGCGCCCCGCAGGATCGCGCCGATGTTTGAGTTCATGATCTGCTCGAGCCTGACGATCCTGCCCGATTTCCTCATCCGCCGCTATGCGCAGGGCAAGCGCTGGGGCCAGGAGATCACCATCTTCACCATGTGGCACGAGCTGCGCTGGGGCATCTCGCTGTGCGTGATCCTCACCGTCTCGCTCATCACCACCATCTTCTACTACCACCCGGCCACCCATGACGCGGCCAGCTTCTTCCGCACCGTCACCATCCTGCCCGAAACCGCCGGCCGCGTGGCCGAGGTGCGCGTCGCCCGCGGCCAGATCGTCGAGGCGGGCGAGGTGATCTTCACCCTCGACGACGCCTCCCAGCAGGCCGCCCTGCAGACGGCGGAGCGTCAGGCGGCGCAGGTGGAGGCGCAGATCGCCGGCGCCCGGGCCGACCTTGCCGCCGCCGAGGCCTCCATCGCCTCCGCCCGCAGCTCCTATCAGCAGACGCTGGAGGAGCTGGAGACCAAGCAGGCCCTCGCCGACCGGCAATCCGCCGCGGTGACGGAGCGGGAGATCCGGCGCCTCGAAATCCGCCTCGACGGCGATCAGGCCCGCATCGACGCGGCCGAGGCGCAGGCCGAGGCCGTGCGCGTGCAGGTGGAGCAGGTGCTGCCCGCCCAGGCCGCCGTCGCCGCCTCCACCCGCGACGAGGCGCAGGCCGCCCTCGACAAGACCGTCGTGCGCGCCGGCGTCGCCGGCCGGGTCGAACAGTTCACCCTGCAGGAGGGGGACTACATCTCCTCCATCCTGCGCCCCGCCGGCATTCTGGTGCCCACGGGCGAGGGGTCGGGCCGCCGGTCGGTCCAGGCGGGCTTCGGTCAGATCGGCGCGCAGGTGATCCAGCCGGGCATGGCGTCCGAGATCACCTGCACGACCAAGCCCTTCGTGGTGATCCCCATGCTGGTGACCGGCGTGCAGGACGTGATCGCCGCGGGTCAGCTTCGCCCCGGCGACGATCTGGTCGACATCCAGGACCGCGCGCGCCCCGGCACCATCGCCGTGCGGCTGGAGCCGCTGTACGAGAACGGCCTCGACGGCGTGCCCCCCGGGTCCAAATGCATCGCCCATGTCTACACCTACAATCACGAGCGCCTGCAGGACCCGGACCTCGGCTTCGCCGAATGGGCGTTCCTGCACGCCGTCGACACGACCGGCCTGGTCCACGCCCTCATCCTGCGCTCCCAGGCGTTTCTGCTGCCGGTTCGGACGCTGGTGCTGAGCGGGGGGCATTGAGGCCGCGGCGCCTTCTGCGCCCCGCGCCGATGCGCTAGCCTGACGCGGTTTCAGGACGAGGCGCATGGCCGACGACCCACCGGATTTCAGAGATGAACTCGCGGCGCGGCGCTGGCTCGAAGGCCAGCCGCGCGAGGTGTCGGAGGTCATCGCCGTACGCGCGGCGCTGCGGGTGTTTCCGGTTCTGGTCTTGGCGGACGATGATCTGGGCATCGGCCTTGGCGCAGACCTCCTTTTGCCCGTTTTGCGTGCTGCAGCTTCGCCTTGGCTCGCGAATGGTTTGGTCGGTCAAGGCGAAGCCGAGCAAGCTCGCGCCGCCTCTGACGACGTCGCGGCCGCCGCCCGCGACGCGGCCTTTGCCTTCGTCGCCCGCGACATCTCCTTCGCCGCCCGCGACACCGCCATCGCCTTCGCCTTATCCGCCGACTCCGCTACGGTCCGCAACACCGCCTCCGCCTCTGCCGCCGACACCTACGCCACTTCTGCCTCCGCCTTCGCCTCCGCCTTCGCCGCCGAAGCCGACGCCGCTTCCGCCACCGGCACCTCCGCCGACGCCGCCGCCGTCGACGCCGACGCATTCGCTTCAGGCCTCGACCGGAGGCAGGTGTTGGCCCTGCCGCTCCGGCCTGACGAAAGTGATCGCGACCAGCCCGATGTTCCAGAGGGGATCACCGATCTCTGGATGGAGCTGCGGTTGCATCTCGAAGACCGCGAGGACGAAGGCTGGCAGGTCTGGATCGATTGGTACGAGGCCCGCCTGCGCGGCGACCCCATCGACTGGGACCTGCAACGCGCGTTCCTCCAGCCGCCCGAAACCTGGGAGGCCGGCCCCAAAACCCTGAACGCGGCCATCGCGGCGCGGCTGGCCGATCTGACCGCCGACAAGCCCTCCGGCGAACGCCTCGACGTCCGCCCCGCAACCGGTCTCGTCGGCATCGAGCCGCCTGTCGCCGAGGACCCGGACGCCGTCGCCAACGCCGTTTCGCAAGTCGAAGACGCCCTTGCCGACTTCCGATCCTCGTCGGCCGGCAATTACGCCTTCGCCATCAACCCCGTCGTCGCCCGTCTCGACCGGGCGCTGTCGAAGCATCGCGCCGACGCTCGACGCCTCCATGACGACTTCGCGCGGTCCGCCCTCAACATCGCCAAGGCGGTCAAGAGCGACCCCGAGATCGACTCTCTCCCGGTCGCCGACCTCGCCGCGGCCTGCGCGCAAGGCGCCATCGACATCCGCATCGGCGTCAAGGCCGTCTCCGACATGGAGGCTGAGCGCCGCCGTCGCCGCGCTCGCGCGCCCTCGCCGAACTCGCGCTCCGCACTCCGTCGCCTTCTCGACGAACATGGCGACGCGCTCGAAGACGAACTGCGCGAGGAGATGGTCGAAGACGTCGACACGCTCGACGCGGCCGGGGTCCCCGAAGGCGACGACTTGAACGACGAGAACGCCAAGGACGCCGACCTGCGCCTAGCTCAGCGTTCCGCCTGGCTCTACAAGCTGTCGCGCACGCCGCCTGATGCCATCCCGGCCATCGCGTTCAGGGCGGGTCGAACCGCCGACGAAATTCAGAAGCTGGTCGATTACCTGAGGGTCTTCGAGTACTGGGCCGACGTCATCGCCCTCATCCTCCGCAGCCTCTGACCCCCCTCCCTTGACTCCCGCGCCGCACCCGCGAAATTGTCCGGACAAATTCCTGGGCGCGAGCGCATCCCATGACCGATCTCTCCTGGCCCGACGGCAAGACCCTCGCCCTCTCCGTCGTCGTGAACGTCGAGGAAGGCTCGGAGATGTCGCTGCGGGACGGGGACAAAAAACCCGAACCGGTCGACGAGCTCGGCGTCGCGCTCTCCCTGCCCATCCGCAACTACGCCAACGAGAGCAACTACGCCTACGGCATCAACGCCGGCGGCCCGCGCATCCTGCGCCTGCTGGACAAGCACCAGGTCAGGACCACGGTCACGGCCGCCGCCCTCTCCCTCGAACGGGCGCCGGACCTGGCGCAGGCCTTCGTCCGGGGCGGGCACGAGGTCGCCGCCCATGGCTGGCGCTGGATCCACCAGTTCTCCTACGACGAGGCGCGCGAGCGGGACTTCATCGAACGCGCCGCGACGTCCATCGATGCGACCTGCGGCGCGCGTCCGCGGGGCTGGCTGTCGCGCTACCTGCACACGGCGAACACCCGGCGGCTGCTGGCGGAGTCGGGCTATCGCTATCACATGGACGATTTTTCCGACGACCTGCCGCGGTGGGAGGCGGTGGAGGGAGCCGAGGCGCCGCTGATCTGCATGCCCTACGCCCTCGACACCAACGACATGAAGTTCTGGACCGCGCCGAGCTATTCGCCGGACCAGTGGCTCGACTACGCGCGCCGCTCGCTGGACTGGATGCTGGAGGAGAGCCGCGCGCAGGGGCCGCGCATGCTGTCCGTCGGGCTGCACCTGCGCATCATCGGCCGGCCGGGGCGCATCGGCGCCCTCGACGCCTTCCTCGCCCATGCCAGGGCGCTGGAGCCCGAGGGCGTCTGGATCGCGCCGCGCGCCGACATCGCCGAGCGCTTCGCCGCCTGCATCCCCTATCGCGGCTGAGCCCATGGGCGCGCTCAGTCTGCTGACCGGGCGCGCGCCGCTCTTCATGCTGGCGAGCGTCGCCCTGGGGCTGGCGGCGCC
>JBCBYE010000767.1:0-2028 GCA_039816075.1 Pseudomonadota bacterium
CATCACAGGCATGATGACCCAGCGGAAGGCCTGCAGATGGGTGCAGCCGTCGACGCGCGCGGCCTCGTCCAGCTCCGCCGGGATGCTCTGAAAGAAGCTGCGCAGCATCCAGATCGTGAAGGGCTGGTTGATCGAGACCAGCACCGCGATCACCGCCCAGGGCTGCCCGTAGAGCGTCGGCGCGGCGTCGCCGAGGATCGGCGACAGCAGCTCGGCCGAATTGATGAAGACGGGCAGATAGCCGGCGACCAGCACGGAATGCGGCAGGGCGCGGAAGATCAGCGCGATGATGAGGATCCAGAAGGCGAGGGCGCTGCCCGAGCGGGCGAGCCCGTAGCCGGCGAGCGTGCCGACCGTCAGCGAGACCGTGACCACGCCGGCGGTGACCAGCAGGGAGTTGGCGAAGTTGCGCCAGAACTGGTTGTCGACCCAGACGGAGACGTAGTGTTCGGCCGTGGCGCCGAGGATCGGCGCGCCCAGCGGGCCGGCGACGGCGTTCAGGGCGCCGGCGGCCAGGGGCAGGAGCGCGACGAGCGCGATCAGCGCGGCGAGGGCGAAGCCGAGACCCGCGAGGATCCAGCCCAGCCAGAGCCGCCCCGGCGGCGACCAGCGCGCCGCCGCCGCCGGCACGCCGCGCGCGGCGAGGCGGTAGAGGCCGTAGAGCGTCGCGGCGCCCAGCAGCAGGTCGATCGCCGAGAGCCCCGCCCCGCCGGCGCGGGTTTCGGGGCCGAGGACCACGTCGAGCGGATCGGCGGCGAAGGCGTCGACGGGCGACTTGAAGCTCATGATCCCGATCCAGAAGATCGGGAAGGCGGCGAGCAGGCACCACAGCGCGACGCCGCCCGCGGTGAGCGCGCGCAGGCCCAAGGACGGGCGCAGGGCGGCGGGCGCGCTCATCCGCGGGTCCCCCTGTGGTCGCGCCAGGTGCGGCGCAGCAGCGGGATCAGCAGGATCACGATGCCCACCATGGTCAGCATGGCCGAGGCGGAGGCGCGCGAGATGGAGCGGTTGCCGGAATCGTCGGGCGTGAGGAAGTCGTAGGTCAGCCATTGCAGCGAGATGACATGGGCCTGCGAGGAGAAGCCGATGATCTCTTCGAACGCGCGGTAGCAGTCCATCAGGTGGATCAGCGAGATGAAGACCAGCAGCGGCGCCAGATGCGGGATCGTCACGTAGCGCAGGCGCTGCCAGCGCGAGGCGCCGTCGACGATGGCGCTTTCGAGCGTGTCGGAATTGGCGGTCTGCAGGCCGGCGTAGAGGATCACGAAGGCGAAGGGCGCCACGTGCCAGACGCGGTAGAAGAGCATCAGCAGCTCGATCGTCCAGCCCTGCGCGAACATGGCGATGTCGCGGTCCAGCCAGCCTTCCAGCGCCGCCGTCAGGATGCCGTCGCCGATGAAGAGCCAGCGGATGGAGAGCGCGCCGATCACCGGCGTGATGATGAAGGGCAGGAGCGAGATGAAGATCACCGGCCCGCGCAGGGACTTGACCGTGCGGTCCACGGCGAGGGCGAGCGCGAGGCCGACCCCCAGGACCAGCGGCAGGGTGAGGAAGGTGAAGGTGAGGGTGAAGCGCAGCGCCTTCCAGAAATCGATGGTCATGAGCTGCGACCACGAACCGGCGGCGAGGGCGGCCTGCACGCGCTCCGGCTCCAGCACGTTGCGGTAGCTTTGCCAGCCGACCCAGACGGTTTCGGTGACGATCCGGCCGTCGGGCCCGAGGACGGGGCGGGTCTCCTCCTCGGTCACGCAGGTCTGCGTGAGAAAGCCGGGGGTGCAGGTTTCGATCTCGACCGTTTCGAAGCGGGGCTGGGTGAGCTGGAAGCTCTGCACCAGGACGCCGACGAGGGGCGCGGCGATGAAGAGCAGCATCAGGAACACGGAGGGCCCGACGAAGATCGCGAGGGTGCGGAACTTCATGCTTTTTTCCTGATGCGGGCAGAGGGACCGGGGGCGGGCGGGGCCGCCCCCGGGACGGTTGGGATGGGGGCGGGCGGGGCCGCCCCCCCTGGGCGATGGGAGGGGGGGC
>JBCBYE010000853.1:0-1594 GCA_039816075.1 Pseudomonadota bacterium
CGCGCCTCGCCGGTCTCGGCCGCGCGGCTGGCCGCGAGGCGGGCGTCCACGTCGCGCGCCTGGTCCACGTGGCGGGCGGCGGCGATCAGCAGCTCCGCCCGGCTGGCGAAGTGCGGGTAGACGGCCTGGCGGCTGAGGCCGGCGGCCTTGGCGATGCGCGCCATGCTCGCCGCTTCGGCCGAGCCCTGGGCCAGCAGCGTGCAGGCGGCTTCGAGAATTCTTTCGCGGGTGGCGGGTTCAGCGCTTGACATATCGTCAAGCTAGGTCCATTTGACAGCGTGTCAAGTTTACAGGGTGTCAAGGGGCGCCCGCCGACACCGCAGAAAGGAAACCGCCATGTCCCGCCGCATCTTCGTCTGGGTCGCCCATCCCAAGCCGAATAGCCTCTGCGCCGCGCTCGCCGACGCCTATCAGGCCTCGGCCGAGGCGGCGGGCGCCCAGGTGCGCCGAATGAATCTGTCGGAGATGACCTTCGATCCGCTGGCCCCGGCCTATGTGAAGGACCTGCCGGAGCTGGAGCCGGACCTCGCCGCCTGGCAGGCGGGCGTGGCCTGGGCGGATCATCTGCTGGTGGTGCATCCGCTGTGGTGGGGGGCGATGCCGGCGCAGGCCAAGGCGGTGCTCGACCGGGCGCTGGCGCCCGGCTTCGCCTACAAGTATCACGCGCGCGGCGTCGCCTGGGACAAGCTGCTGGCGGGCAAGACGGCGGATGCCGTCATCACCTCGGACACGCCGCCGATCATCGACACGCTGATCTATCGGCGCACGGCGCGGCGCGTCCTGTGCAACCAGATCCTCGGGTTCTGCGGGGTGAAGGCGCGCAAGGTGCTGCAGCTGGGCTCGGTCAAGCTGGCGGATGCGCGCAAGATCCGCGGCTGGCTCGACCGGCTGGCGGGGCTGGGCGCGCGGGCGGCGGCCTGAGGGCGCGCCGCGTCAGGCTTCCAGAAGCCAGCCGACCGTCTGCAGATGCCGGTCGCGCCAATCGCTGCGCATCGCCCAGGCGAGGGTCTGGGCGAGGCTCCACAGGCGCGCCCGCTCGCGGTCGAGGTTCAGCGCCTCGGCCGAGCGGTCGAGCCGCCGGATCGCGGCCGACCGGGAATGGCCGTGTTCGAAGGCGCGCACCACGGGCGCCGGCGCGAAGGCTGGATCGCCGAGCGCCGGCATGGGGTCGATGGCCCGCCATCCGTGGCGGCGATCCTCCACCAGGTTGCCGCCATGCAGGTCGAGATGCAGCAGAACGGGCGGGGACGGGGCGCCGGCGGACAGAACCTCCAACGCGCTCAGCGCCGCGTCGATCCAGGCGGAGGGGCAGGGCCGCCCGGTCCGCGCCCAGTCCCGCGGCAGAGCGCCGGCCCAGCGGCGGGCCAGCGCCGCCAGCGGCGGGACATCCCCGCGGGGACGCGCCGCGGCGCCGGGGCGGGAGAGGCGGCGCAGCACCTCGCCCGAAACGGCGATGGGATCGGGCGGCGTCGCGGCGGCCATGGCCTGGGCCAGCGTGCGTCCCGGCACGGCGCGGCCGAGCAGAAGCGCGCCGCGCGCCGCGTCGCGTCGCAAAAGGGGAACCGCGCCGTCTCCTGCCCAGGCGGCCAGCGCC
>JBCBYE010000738.1:0-2194 GCA_039816075.1 Pseudomonadota bacterium
CACGACTGGACCCTGACCGAAGCGGTGGCGGAGATCGCCTCCACCCGCATCTCCGCCGTCGACTACGCGGCGGCCATGCTGGACCGGGCCGAGGCGAACGCCGACCTGGGCGCCTTCATCACCCTCGACCGCGAGGCGACGCTGGCGGCGGCGCGCGCCGCCTCCGGCCCCCTGCGCGGCGCCGCGCTGGCGATCAAGGACAACATCGACACGGCGGACATGCCCACCTCGGGCGGCACGCCGGCGCTCAGGGGGCGGCGCACCGGCGACGCGGCGGTCATGGCGCGCCTGCGCGCCGCGGGCGGCGTCCCGCTGGGCAAGACCAACCTGCATGAGCTGGCCTTCGGCATCACCTCCAACAACGCCGCCTTCGGCCCGGCGCGCAATCCGTGGAACCGGGACCTGATCCCCGGCGGTTCCTCCGGCGGCACGGCGGCGGCGGTGGCGGCGGGGATGGCGCCGGCGGGGCTGGGCACCGATACCGGCGGCTCCTGCCGCATCCCCGCCGCGCTCTGCGGCGTGGTCGGCTTCCGCCCGACCCTGCACCGGTGGAGCCAGGCGGGCGTCGTTCCCATCAGCTCCCTGCGCGACACGCCCGGGCCGCTGGCGCGCAGCGTCGCCGATTGCCGCCTGCTCGACGATCTGTGCGCCGGCGCGCGGGCCGAGCGGGTCGAGCCCGACCTGCGCGGCAAACGCCTCGGCCTCCCGCGCGCCTGGTTCTGGGCGGATCTGGAGGCCGGCGTCGCCCGCGGCATGCAGCAGGCGCTGAACGCCATGACCTCCGCCGGCGCCGAGATCGTGGAGACCGACGTGCCCGGCGTCGCGGCGCTGGAGGAGGCCATCGGCTTTCCCACCGCCCTCTTCGAGGCGCCGCGGGAGCTGGCCCTGTATCTCGCCCTCTCCGGCGACCGCATGTCGGTGCTGGAGGTGGCCGAAGGGATCGCCGGCGCGGCGGAAAAGGGCATCCTCGGCGCCACCCTCTCGCCCGAAACCGCGCTGCCCGCCGCGGCCTACCAGGCGGCGCTGGGCGAGGCGCGCCCGGCCCTGCGCGCCGCCTTCGCCCGGGCGATGGAGGGGCTGGACGCGCTGGTCGTCCCCTGCACGCCGCTGACCGCCCGGCCCATCGGGCAGGAGGAGACCGTGGCGCTGAACGGCGCCCAGGTCCCCGCCTTCGCCACCTACATCCGCAACACCGACCCCAGCGCCAATGCCGGCCTGCCGGCCCTGACCGTGCCCGGGGGCCTGGCCGAGGGGGAGCACGGCGCCCTGCCGTTCGGCGTGGAATTCATCGGGGCCGAGGGGTCCGACGGCCTGCTGCTGGCGCTGGGCGAGGCCTATGAGGCCGTGCGCGGCCCCATGCCCGTCCCGCCGGTCTGAGGGCCGGACGCGTCGGCCATGGCCCGCACCCGCGCCAAGGACCATGACGAAAAGCGCGTCGCCCTGCTGCGGGCGGCGGCGCAGGTCTTCGCCGCCGAGGGCTACGACCGCGCCTCGATGCAGGCGGCGGCGGAGGCGGCGGGCGTCTCCAAGGCGCTGGTCTACCACTACTTCGCCTCCAAGGAGGCGCTGCTGTTCGAGCTGATCCGCGGCCATCTGGAGGGGCTGGCCGAGGCCGCCGAAGCCGCCGTCGCCGCCGCGGGCCCGGCGCCGCGGGCGCGCCTGCACGCCCTGGTGGCCGCCCTGCTGGAGGCCTATCGGGACGCCGATGCCGAGCACAAGCTGCAGCTCTCGGCCCTCTCCGCCCTGCCCGAGCCGCGCCAGGCGGAGATCCGCGCGCTGGAGCGGCGGCTGGTGGCCCTGATGTCCCGCGCCGTGGCCGAGGCCGCCCCCGCCCTGCCCGCCGCGCAGCTGCGCCCCGCGGTCATGAGCCTTTTCGGAACGATCAACTGGGCCTGGATGTGGTTCCGCGACGGCGGCCCAATGACCCGGGACGCCTACGCCGCCTTCGTCACCGACCTGTTTCTGGACGGCGCCGCGGGCGCCCGAACGGAGCGCTGACGCGCGCTTGAAACCGCCCCCCCGCCCTGTCCCTCCCCCTGCAGGGGGAGGGGACGCCAGCGGTGGGGGTTTGCCATGCTTGCAGCGTGGCGTTTGCTTGGAAGAAGACGCGATTCTGCTGAGAAGGCCCGCAAGGGCGGGCCTCTGGCGAGCGTTCGCCGAGTCGCCGAAAGCCTCAAGGCCGAGCCGCGCTTCG
>JBCBYE010000332.1:0-5388 GCA_039816075.1 Pseudomonadota bacterium
GACGCTCTTACGTTCTGCCGTGAGGGACGCGACGCTCCCCCCCGGCAGCATGGGGGCCCAGATCTCGGCGATGTCGGCGCTGGAGCCCGCCACGATGGGGGAGCCCGGAGAGAAGGCGCCGGTGGCCGCGTCCACGCCGACCGCCTCGCCCAGGCGCGCGCGCAGGGCCGGATCGCCGGGGGCCAGCGCCTCCAGCACCTCCAGCGCGAAGCCGCGCCAGGTGGCGTCGAAGTCCAGCAGCGTGCCGTCCTTGTCGAAAAGCAGTCCCCGGATCATGCGCCATCCCCTCGGCAGGCCTTGCGGCCGGTCCTCGAAACCCGCCCCGCATAGCAGGCGCGGCGGCCGCGGCGAAGGCCCGCTTGCGGCTTTTCCGACCGCGCCCTAGCGTGCCGGCCGCGGGCGAGCTGGGCCTATTGGGGAATGCGACGACATGAGCAAGGGACGAGCCCTCGTCACCGGCGCGGCCGGATTGATCGGCAGCCATGCGGCGGAGGCGCTGGCCGATGCCGGCTGGGCGGTGGAGGGCCTCGACGATCTGTCGTCGGGGCGGGCGGAGAACCTGCGCGCGGACCTGCCGCTGCACCAGGTCGACCTGCTGGACCATGCCGCGATCAGACCGCTGTGCGATGGCGTGGACCTCGTGTTCCACGCCGCGGCCCATGCCCATGAGGGGCTGAGCTTCTTCAGCCCCCATGCGGTCACCTCCTCGGTCTACGGGGCGACGGTGTCGCTGGCCTCGGCGGCGCTGGCGGGGGGATGCCGGCGCTTCGTCTTCTGCAGCTCCATGGCGCGCTACGGCGACGGGGCGCCGCCGTTCGACGAGGACAGGCCGCCGGCGCCGGTGGACCCCTACGGCGTGGCCAAGGTCGCGGCCGAGGACACGCTGCGCCAGCTTTGCGCGATGCATGGGGCGGAGCTGGTGATTCTGGTGCCGCACAACGTGATCGGCGCGCGGCAGACCTATGACGACCCGTATCGCAACGTCGCGGCGATCTTCGCCAACATGATGCTGCAGGGACGGGCGCCGGCGATCTATGGCGACGGGGAGCAGCGGCGCGGCTTCACGCCGATCGAGGACCTCGTGCCGCTGTTCGCGCCGGCGGCCGAGGCCCCGGCGGCGGCGGGAGAGGTCATCAACATCGGCCCGGACGGCGAGGGCACGTCGATCAACGATCTATACGCGATGGTGGCGCGCCTGACCGCGTTCCAGGAGCCGCCGGAGCGGCTGCCCGCGCGTCCCGAAGAGGTGCGCGCGGCGCTGTGCACCGCCGACAAGGCCCGGGCGCTGTTGGGCTTCGAGGCGCGCACGCCCCTGGAGGATACCCTGGAGGGCATGATCGCCTGGATCCGCCGGCACGGGCCCCGGCCGTTCCGCTACCGCATCGATCTGGAAATCCCGTCGCAGATCGCGCCGCGCACCTGGCGTGAACGCACCTACTGAGCGGGTCCGCCGCGCCGGTTCGTCCTTGGGCGCGGGACCGGCCGAGGGCGCTGGACGCGCCGGCGAGGCGGGGGCAGAACGGGTCGCGACGCGTTTTCCCTGCCGGAGGAGGTCCGGATCCGTGCCCCAAGAGCGACCGTCGCGCGCCGCCTACCGCCGTTTCGTGCCGATGACGACGCGGCTGCGCGACAACGACCAGTACGGTCACATGAACAACGTCGTCTATTACGAGTATTTCGACAGCGCCGTGAACGAATGGCTGATCGACGAGGCCGGGCTGTTCCTGCCTGACGGACCCGTGATCGGCATCGTCGCGGACACGCAGTGCAGCTTTCTGTCCGAGGTGAAATGGCCGTCGCGGGTGGAGGTGGCCATGCGCATGGACCGCATCGGCCGCACCTCGCTCACCTACGGGCTGGCGTTGTTCGAGGCGGGGGCGGAGCAGGCCAGCGCCGTCTGCCGATACGTCCATGTCTATTGCGCCCAGCCCGGCCGGCGGCCGACGCCCTTGCCCGACCGGCTGCGCGCGGCGGCTGAGGCGCTGGTGGTGGAGGATGCGGCGTGAACCTGGGCTGGCTCGGCCCGCTGGTGGGCCTCGCGACCTTCGCCATGATCATCGGCGGCACGCTGTACCTGCTGGCCGCCTACGAGCGGATCGCGGGCCGGTCCGACGCGGCGTCGGAGGACGCGGCCGCGCCGTCGTTCGGCCACGATGCCGAGGCGCCCGGTGCGCAAGAGACCGCGACCGGAAAGCCTAGCCCTGAAAATCCTGGACCCGAAACGTCTGGACCCGAAAAGCCGCGCCCCGTCGACCCGGCCGCCTGAGGCCCTGCGCCGAGCGAGCAAGGCGGCAGATTCTCCGTGATCCACCTTCCCGCCGTCCGCCGCGACGCCGGTCTTCTTCACGGATCGCGCGTCCTTATCGGCGGGTCGGCGGCGATCGATCATACCGGGCCGCTGACAGCGCTCGGCTTCGATGTTCTCGATACGACCGCGCCGATCGCCATCGACATGCTGGTCAACGGCGTGACGCAAAGCTTCGCCTCGCCGCTGAAGCAAACGACCGCGGCGGTTGGGCCGCTGTTCCTGGGCGTGGTCGATGCGGAGAGCCCGTTCCTCGACGTGCGGCTCTTCGCGCGGAGCGACGCGTCCGTCGTCAGTTTCGACTGTCTCGAGTTCGGCAGCCAGAGCGTCGCGCCCGGCGGGGGCGGAGGGCCTCCGGGCGGAGACGGCGGCGCGGCCGCCGTGCCGGTTCCCGCGGGCGGCGCGCCGCTGCTGGGCGCCTTGGCCGCCCTCGGCCTGCATCGTCGTCGCGGGGCCTGAGGCGTCCGCGACCCTTCGTGCCGTTCGTTTCGGAGGCCCTGAGGCGTCCGGCGAACGGTCGCGACCCGCGGGCGTTCCGACCCTTTGTCCAGGCCCGACGGGCGAGGCCCGTGCCGGGCCGGTCGTCGCGATCTCCCCCCGGGAAGGGCTTCGCCCCCGGCGGACACGTCCGGCCCGCCCTTGGGCGGACCTCGACGCGCGGCTCAGTGGCCGCCGTTCAGCGAGCCGCCGAAGGCCTCGTTGAAGTTGACGAAGCGTCGCGAGGTGCCCAGGCCCGGATCCTCGGCCGCGAGGGTCCGCTCCTCCAGCAGGCGGAAGGATTCCACCTCGCGCGCGTCGAACTGGTCGTAGTCCCGCTCGAAGATGATCGGCGTGTCGCCGGCGGGGCTGTAGAAGACGTTGTTGGTGTTGTCGTCCTCCACCCGCACCGGCCCCGGAGAGGTGGTGACCACGGCCGAGAGCGTCTGGCCCGCCGCCTGCACGTCCGGCAGGGACAGCATCCAGTTGCCCTCCTCCGAGGCGACCACCGTCGACTGGCCCAGCACCGACCCGTCGGCCCCCAGCAGGATCACCGTGACCGTCGAGCCCGCCGGCGCGCGGCCGGTGAAGATCGGCGCGACGGTCAGGAACAGCGGATCCTCCTCCGGCTCGTCGTCCAGGAAGAAGCCGTCCTCGTCCCGGAACAGGGCGCGCAGATCGGTCAGGTCGATGTCCGGCGTGAAGGGCTGCACGGGGGTCACGGGCGTGACCGGCGTCACGGCCTCCCGCTCGATCGGATCGGTTTCGATCGCGGTGTTGTCGAGCGGGTTCGGATCGAGGCCCGAGGCGCCGTCGGTGCTGGCGGTGACCACGTTGCTGGCGACGGTCGGCCCCTCGGGCAGCGGATCCTTGGCGCGAAGGGTGATGCTGAGCGAGGTGGGCGCCTCGCCCGCCTCCACCGTGCCGAGGCGCCAGGTGACCGTGCCGGCGGCCGCGTCGAAGACGCCGCCGTTGCTGGCCGAGACGAAGTCGAACAGCGCGCCGTCCACGCTGTCCACCACCACGACGCCCGTGGCGCGATGCTCGCCCACGTTGCCGACCTGGATCGCATAGTCCACCAGATCGCCCGCCGCGACCGAGGTCGCCGCGCTCGCCTTGGTCAAGACGATGTCCGGATAGACCACGCGCGCCGTGTCGCCGTCGCGATTGTCGTCGGGCGTCGGGTCGGCGCCGGCGGCTCCGTCATCCGTCGCCGCGGCGGTGTTGGCCGCCTGATCCACGCCCGAAAGGCCGCCGCGCAGGCGCAGCGTCAGCTCGAACGTCTGCGCGCCGTCCGCGGGTGAGAGGCGATCGAGCGTCCAGGTCACCGTGCCCGTCGCCGGGTCGAAGACGCCGCCGCGCGTGGCGGACACGAACTCGAACAGCTCCAGGTCCACCTGATCCACCACCTGCACGCCCGAGGCGACGCGGTCGCCCTGATTGGTCACGGTCAGCTGGTAGAGCGCGACGTCGCCGCCGCCCAGCGTGTCGTCGGCGCCGGTCTTGACGAGGTTCAGATCGGGCAGGGCGATCAGCCCCGTCGCGACGTCGTCGACGTTGTCGTCGGGCGTCGGATCGATGCCGTCGGCCGCCACGCTCGCGCTGTTGACGAAGGCGGTCGGCGTGGCGCCGGCATCGGCGATGGCGGGCGCCGGCCCGTCCACCTCGACCACCAACGTCACCAGGCTGGAGGTTTCGGGCGGCAGGTCCGCCAGCGACAGGGTGAAGGCGCGACCGTCCGGCGCGAAGACCGGCGCGGCGTCGACCCCGTCGATCTGAACGGAGATCAGCGTCAGCCCCGCGGGCAGCGTTTCGGTCAGCACCACGCCGCGCGCGGTTTCCGGATCGTCGAGGTCCACGCCCGGCGCGCCCTTGTTCTCCACCAGGATGTCGTAGCGGAACTGATCGCCCGGGCGCACATCCGTCGCCGAAGCGGTCTTGTCGAGACGCAGGTCCGGCCCCGCGATCACCGCCACCGCGTCGTCCTGGGCGGCGTAGTCCCGCTGCTCCCCCTGGGGCGGATCGCCGGGCTGGCCGTCATAGTCCAGCGTCGCGGCGTTGAGGACGGAGGCCCCGTTGTCCGCCTCCGCCGCGCTCGCCACCGCGTCGAAGCGCAGCTCGATCCGCGCGTCGAGCTGCAGCGCGGCGGCCGCGACGGAAAAGCCGTCGCCGTCCGGCGTCACGGTCAACGCCGTCTGCGCGCCCGCGCCGTCGATCAGCACGGCGGTCACGCTGGCCGGGTCGAGCGTCAGGCGCGCGTCGTCGAACGGGTCGCGCAGCGTCAGGTCGTAGGCCGGCGCGGCGGAGGCCGCCGCATGGGTCACCTCGATCACGTAGCCGATGCGCTCGCCCGGCTGCACGTCGGCGGCCTCGGCGCGCTTGGAGATTTCCAGCACCGGCTCCACCACGGCGACCGTCTCGCTCGCCGTGCCCTGCAAGGCGCCGTTGGCGAAGGTCTCGACCGTGTTGGTCAGATCGGCGCCGCCCGCGGCGGCGGGCGCATCGACGACCACCGCCTGATAGGTCAGCGTGATCAGGTCGTTGGCGGCCAGGTTGTCGCCCGGATTCACCGCATCGCCCAGGGTCACGACCAGCCGGTTGGCGAC
>JBCBYE010000108.1:0-9470 GCA_039816075.1 Pseudomonadota bacterium
CCTGAGCCTGGAGGACAAGCTGACCCTGATCCGCAAGGCCGCCGCGGCCGGCGCCGGGCGCATCGAGGTGTGCAGCTTCGTCAATCCCGCCCGGGTGCCGCAGATGGCCGGGGCGGAGGAGATCTGCGCCGCGCTGCCGTCGATCCGGGCCGAGGGGCATGCCTCGCGCTTCGTCGGCCTGGTGCTGAACGGCCGCGGGCTGGAACGCGCCGTGCACATGGCCGAAGCCTACGGGCTGGACGAGGCCGGGCTGGTCGTCGTCGCCTCCGACACGTTCAACGAGCGCAATCAGGGCCGCAAGACCTTCGAGACGCTGGCGCAGTACGCGCCCATGTTCGACGGCGCCCGCGGCGCGCTGGGCCTGGGCCTGACCGTCGCCGCCAGCTTCGGCTGCCCGTTCGAGGGAGAGATGCCGCTGGCGCGCCTGCTTTCGGTGGTGGAGGCGTGCATGAAGCTCGACCCCATCGAGATCGCCATCGCCGACACCATCGGCGTCGCCACGCCACGCGACGTGGCCGAGCGCGTCGGCGCCATCCGCGAGCGGTTCCCCGACGTTCCGCTGCGGCTGCACCTGCACAATACCCGCAACACCGGCATCGCCAACGCCTGGGCGGGGGTGGAAGCCGGCGCCGCGACCCTCGACAGCAGCTTCGGCGGCGTGGGCGGCTGCCCCTTCGCCCCCAAGGCCACCGGCAACATCGCCACGGAGGATCTGCTCTACATGCTGGAACGCTCCGGCGTGGCGACCGGCATGGACCTCGACGCCTCCATCGAAGCGGCGGGCTGGCTGGAGGCGAAGCTGGGCCACGCGGTGCCCGGCATGGTCATGAAGGCCGGCGGGTTCCCTCGGCCGCAGGCGGCCTGAGGCCTTGGACGGCTCGGCCCCTCCCTCCGGCCCGCCCTCCGGACCGCCTTCCGCACCCACGTCGGCCGCCGGCCTGGGCCTCGGGCCCGCCGCCTCCGCCGATCCGACGGCCGAGGCGGGCGAGCGCCGCGAAAGCGCCGCCGATCACGCCTACCGATCCCTGCGCGAAGCGATTCTCTCCGGCGCCCTCGCCGAAGGGGCCCGCCTGACCGAAACGGCGCTGGGAGAGCGGCTGGGCGTGTCGCGGACCCCCGTGCGCGAGGCGCTCAACAGACTGTCTCTCGAAGGGCTGGTGACCCGCGAAGGCGGCCGCGCCGCCCGCGTCGCCTCCTTCCCCGAGGACGAGGTGGAGCAGATCTTTCAGATCCGCATGCTGCTGGAAAGCTACGCGGCCCGCCGCGCGGCGACTCATCGTACAGGCGAGGACGTGGTCGAGCTGCGGGCCCTCGCCGATGCCATGACGGAGCGGACCCCGCCGCGCACGGATGAGGATTTCGAGGCGCTTTCGGACGCGAATCAGCGCTTCCACACCGCCGTGATGCGCGCCGCCAAGGCGCAACGGCTCGAATCGCTCTTGTCGGTCACCGTGCGCATGGGACTCGTCCTGCGCACGTATAGGATGTATTCGGAACGGGACCTGATCCGCTCCGCCCAGCACCACCAGGAGCTGGCCGACGCCATCGCCGCACGTGCCCCGGAATGGGCCGCTTCGGTGATGACCTCGCATTTGCTGGCGGCGGCGGCGGCGGAGAGCCGAGGGCGAGTCGCCGGATGAACAGGGGTCCGGCGCCTTGTTAATTAATGGTTAAGGTTCCAGCAGCTGTCAGTTGCCTGAAAGCAGTGTTGCAGGTAAGGTTCAGGTCGCTCGGGTAAAAGACGGCTTTGCCGGGGCGACAGCGTTTGCGGCGTGTTCAGCCGCGTTGGATCGGCGTAGGCGAGAGATGTTGCTCGGCAGGGTTCTCCTCCAACGGTTACGAGACTGGGTCAAGGATGACCGCGGGTCCGCCGCGGTGGAATTCCTGCTGTCTTCCACCCTGGTGCTGGCGATCGCCGCGGCCGGCGCGGATCTGGGCGCGGCCATGCGCGCCTCCACCGCGCTGCAGGCGGCCACGGCCGATGCGGGGCGCATCCTGTCGCTCGCCCCCAAAGATCAGAACGGCGTCATCTTTCCCGAGGCGATCGAGCTGGCGCGCGAGGAATTCGCCGCGCGCCTGGCCGAGGGCGGCCTGGCCCCCTCCGGCGCGCCGGCGCCCAGCGGGGCCGATTGCTCCGCCGACGGCTCGCTCTGCCACGTGATCGAGGACATTCCCGGATCCGCCAGCGCGCTGGGGCGCGCGCGATCCACCATCGCGGTGTGGTCGGCGGCGACGGTGCCGGTCAACTTCATCGACGTCTTCAGCGGCGACGCGGCCCCGGCCGCCAAAGGTTACTTCCGCGTCGTGTCCGATTCCGTCCAGGTTCACCACCGATGAGCGTGCGTCTTCGTCTCCCCCGCGCCCTGCGGCGCTTCGCCGTCGATCGCCAGGCGGGGCCCAGCCTGGATTTCCTGCTGGTCTTCGCGCCGCTGATCGGCCTGATCGCCTTCGCCATGCAGATCGGCATCGGCTACTTCCTCAACCTCTCGGCCACGGACGCCGCGCAGCGCGCCGCGCGCCTGGCGGCGACGCTGCCCCCGGCCCATTGCGCCGCCCTGCGCAACGCCGAAGGGGAGCAGGTGCACGCCCTCGCCGACGGGTTCGCCTTCCTGCCCCCGACCCCGGCCGCACGCGCGTGCCTGGCCAGCCCCACCCCCTGCGCGCCTCTGCCCGGCGAATGGACCTGCAAGCTGTCGGAGGCCGGCGACGGCACCTGCGGCGTCAAGGAGATGGAGGCCATCGCCGAGGCCGCGCGCCTGCCGGGCGTGAAGCTGGAGGATCTGTCCGTCACCTACCGCGACAGCCGCCTGGGCGAGGCCGGCGGGCCGGTCATGCCGCTCGTCACGGTCAAGCTCAAGCAGCGGGACCTGTCGATCGGGTCGATGTTCTCCGACGGCTCCGTGGACCTGCCGACGATCACCGCCACCGTGGCGGGCGAGGCTCTGGGCCGGCGCAAGTGGGAGGGACCGTCGTGCTGAGCCGCCTACGCCGCCTGCTGCGCGACCGCGAAGCCGGCGCCACGGTCGCCGTGGTGATCTTCACCATCGGCCTGACCATCCTGCTGGGCCTGGTGATCGACGTGGGCCGCGCCTATGCCGAACGCGCGCGCCTGCAGGCCTGGCTCGACAGCGTGTCGGTGGCCGTGGCCGCGCAGCTCGACGGACGCATCGACTCGATCCTGCGCGCCCAATGGGTGGCCGACAACGCCGGCATCGTCTCCGCCGGCGCGTTCTCGCAGACCGGATCGGCGGGGACCGAGCAGTGGTACGAGGTGTCGGAGCTGCGCTTTTTGAGCGACATGCCCGAAACCGGCCTGGCCGGCCTGACGGAAACGGACCTGGACGCGCTCGTCACCAACGACCCGCTGGAGGCGCGCTTCGCCCTGCTGGACGCCAAGCCGCGCACCGTGGCCTGGTCGGCGCTGACGATGCTGTCCTCCGCCTCCGCCTCCAACGACGCGTTCACGCTGGGCGCGCGCTCCGTCGCGATTCCCATCGCCACCGTGTCGTGCAGCGCGCCGGTCATCGCCATCTGCGCCCCGCCGGGCGGCCTCGAGGCGCTGGAGCTGCAGGGCGCGCAGCTGCAGCTGACCAAGAACCTCAACGGCACGTGGGTCCCGGGCGAATACGGCGTCATCTCCGGCCCGACCTACGACCCCGAGGGCGTCTGCGACGTCTATACCGGGGCCGAGCAGCTGACCTGCCTCGCCGCCATCGCCGCGCCCCGCGGCCAGTGCCCGGCCGAGATCGACATGCGCGGCGGCGACGGCATCGACGTGGCCGGCGCGCTCAACACCCGCTTCGACATCTGGGCCGAAAGCGTGGGCCACCTGGTCGGCCATCCCAGCGTGCCGTCGGATCAGAACACGATCTCCGGCAATCTCTACGCCTGCAACGGCGCGCAGTACGACGTGGTGTCGGACTCGATGGCGCTGCCCGACGATCCCTGCTTTCACAACGGCACGTGCAGCCTGGTCAGCCCCACCGTCGAGGTGGCGGATCTGGAACTCTACTGGGAGCAGACCCATGGCGGCGACCTGCCCGAGGGGCTGCGCACCCGCTACGACGTCTACCTGCACGAGCTGAACGCGGGCCTGCTGGACCCCGACGGGCCGGAGGATTCCACCAACCCCATGTGCAACCCCAACGCCGTGCCCCAGGCCGGACGCCGGGTGATCGATCTGGCGGTGGTGGACTGCACCGGGCTCGAGGGGCTGGAGCCGACCGAGGTGCCCGTCATCGGCCATCTGCAGGCGCTGATGACCGCGCCGGCGACGCAGACCGCGGGCGTCATCGCCACCTTCGACGGCGTGCATCAGAACGAGTTCATGGCGGAGGGCGACATCGTCACCCAGTACGCCGCGCCCGCAGACGAGAACGCCCTGCTCGGCTTCACCGTGCTGTCGCAGAACAACCATGGCGCCGGCAACGATAACGGCGCCTACGCCTGGCGCAGCCTGGGTCAGGCGACGCTCAAGACCGAGGACCGGCTGGAGGTGCGCGGCTTCCGCGACTCCGGCGAATGGGTGCGCCTGGACCGCATCCGCTTCACCCCCGCGGGCGACGGCGGCGGCCAGCAGACGGTGCAGCTCGAGGACGCGGATCTCGAGAACTTCTTCACCGCCTCCGGCGCCGGCGGCGCGATCATCAAGACCGCCGACAGCACCGCCACCGCCGGCTTCGACTTCGACGGGTCCGACGGCCTTTACAACGTCGAGGTGCGCCTGCAGGACGAAAACGACGGGCAGAGCACGGTGGAGCTGCACCGCATCGGCTCCAACGGCTCCGGCTGGCCGTCCGAGGACCTGCGCGTGATCGACGATCGCGGCCGCCTCACCTACGACCCCTATCGCGCCAACGGCCTGGTGCGCATCCACGTGCATCAGTCGATCAACGCGGTGAACCGCGGCCGGGCCGCCTGGCGCAACGTGGCGATGCTGTTCGACACGACCTTCATCACCGGGTTCGACGGCGACCTCGCCTCCACCCAGTTCGGCAACGTCCTGATCGTGTCCGAGGACGGCGACGAGACCGATCCGGACGACGAGGCGCAGGGCGGCTGGCTGGTGTTCCACTGGGACCGCCCCACGCGGGTCGAAAGCCTCGTGGTCTTCGACACCGAACAGGGCGGGGTGATCCGGCTCTACGACGAAACGGTCGAGGATCCGTCGGGCGAGTTCTACACCACCGGCTCCGGCGCGCTCCAACCCAAGCATTCCGGCCAGACGCACGACCCGCGCGAGATGTCGCATGTGGCCGTGCCGCGCCTGGGCGACGGCAAGCATGTGCGCATGCAGATCAAGGCGGACGGCGTGCGCACGCTGGCCTATTTCCTGCCGGACTCGGGCGCGCTGGACGAGCTGGAATTCTCCAACGAGCTGACCGAGCCGGTGCAGGACGACAAGCTGAAGTTCGAGGTTCTGCGCCTCTCGGGGGCCGAGAACGGCATGTATTCGGTGATCTTCGACTGAACCCGCCCAGCGCCTCGCCCCGGGGGCGCGGCGCAACGCCCGGACGCCCCCCGGATCGGAGCCCCCCGAGCGCCCAGCCACCGAACGCGCACCCCCCGAACGCGCAGCCCCCGGACCCGGCGGCGCCGGGGCGGGCGGGCTCGACCGTCTCCCCGCGACCCGACGCGGAAACGCCGCGCCGCGCGACCGGCCTCAGCCCGCCGCCATCCGCAGCAGCCGCTTGCGCGCCGGCGGCACGCGCCCGATCTCCACGCCGGTGAAGACGTGCAGCGTGTTCAGATCGTTGTCGATCACCGCATGGTCCGACACCCAGCCGCCCAGGATCAGATACGACCGCAGCAGCGGCGGCATGCGCTTCATCGCCAGCTTCACGTCCGGCCGGCGCAGCCGCAGCCGCTGGGCGAAGCGGACGACGCGCGGCGCCTTGACCCGCGGCAGCCAGCGCTTGGGCGCCAGGTGCCGTTCCTTGAGATAGGCGAAGGCGTCGGCATAATCGTCCGCATCCACCCCTTCGAACGAGGAGCAGCCGAACAGCAGCTCCACCCCCCGCTCCTCGACGAACGAGGTCATCGCCCCCCAGGCCACGCGGATCACGTCGGGATCCTTGCAGTCGGGCGCGATGCAGAAGCGGCCCATCTCCACCATCGGGGCGTCGAAGCTTTCGAGGGCCGAAAGTTCGTAATACTGCGCCGAGTAGCTCATGCCGATCTGCGCCCCGCTTTCCAGCGGCAGCATGCGGAAGCAGCAGACCAGCGTCCCCGTGCGCGCATCCTCGATCAGCACATGGGTGCACAGCGTATCGAAGGCGTCGCGATCCAGCCCCTCGGCCCGGTCGCCGGTCAGCGCCGCGCCGTCGCGACCGCCGATGAAGGCGGCATGGCGGAACCGCTGCGCCGCCTCGATGTCGACGGCGTCGCGGCTGAAGCGGACGGTGTAGCGTCCTCTGGCGAATATGCGCATGCTCGTCTCCCACGCGGCGCTCTGCGCGTTATCTAAGGATCGATGATGACGCAGCGGTGACGGCGCGCCGGCGCGAGGCCGACCTGTCGCACGGAGGGAACACATGACCGACAAGATCGTCAAGACGGACGCCGAATGGCGAGCTCAGCTCTCGGATCTCGCGTTCAAGGTGACGCGCAAGCATGGGACGGAGCGGCCGTTCACCCATGACGACTTTCCCAAGACGGCCGGCGTTTATCGCTGCGTGTGCTGCGACGCGCCGCTGTTCGACGCGGGCGCGAAATTCGACAGCGGCACCGGCTGGCCCAGCTTCTACCAGCCCATCGCGCCCGACGCGGTGGAGGAGAAGGAGGACCGCTCCTTCTTCATGCGCCGGACGGAGACGCTGTGCGCGCGCTGCGACGCGCATCTGGGCCATGTCTTTCCCGACGGGCCCGCGCCCACGGGCCTGCGCTACTGCATGAACGGCGTGGCCCTGCGCTTCGTGGCGGAGGCGGCGGACGAAGACGCCGCCTGATCGCGCCGGCCAGGCTCCCCGACGCGGCGGCGGTCGCCGGCCCCCGGCGGCGCGCCCCGGTCAGGCGCGGGCCGTGACCACCCAGACGGCGCCGGTCAGGCGCACGGCGCCGTCCTCGACCTTGCCGCGCAGCGCCGCCTCCACCGCCGCCCAGGCCTGCGCGCGGTCGCCCTCGTCCTCGATGCCCTCGATCCGGGCCGAGGCGGGCGTGCCGAAGCGCATGGCCTCGGCCGCGGCGGCGGCCGGGTCCTCGGCCCTTTCGGCGAAGGCGATGTCGCGATCCTCCGCCGTCCAGGCCACGTCGCGCCAGCCCGCCCCGCGCAGCACGCCTTCGAAGAATGCGGGATCGGCCCAGCCGAACGGGCCGGGATCGCCCGTCACCGGCGCCGGCTGCGGCGGCAGCCAGGGACGCGCCGCGCCCAGCGGCGTCGACACCCATTCGTTCTCCCGCGGCGTGCGCCAGGCGACCACGACCAGCGGCGCGCCGGGCGTCATGGCGTCGCGCAGGTTGCGCCAGGCCGGTCCGGGATCGGGAAAAAACATGGCGCCGAAGCGGGAGAAGAGCGCGTCGAACGGCGCGTCGAACCGCGCCTCCGCCGCATCGGCCAGCACGAAGTCGGGCGTCGCCGCCTCGCCCCGCCGGGCCTCGGCCCGGTCCCGGGCCACCTCCAGCAGCTCCGCCGACACGTCGAGCCCCACGACCTCCGCCCCCCGGTCCGCCAGCGCGAAGCTGCTTTCGCCGGGGCCGCAGCCCAGGTCCAGCACGCGCTTGCCGGCCACGTCGCCCAGCGCGTCGAGGCCCGCCGCCTGAAAACGCGAGAGCATCGCATCCTGCCGTTCGGCCATGGCGGCCCATCGCCGGCCCAGCTCGCCCGCCCAATCCGCCGTCGCGCTCATCCTGCATCCTCCGCCTCGGCGGCCCGGCGCCGCCTTCGCCCATCGCGTTCGGAGTCGGTAAATGGACGCGAAAGGGGGGCGATGCTACCTCCCCGCCATGACTTTCACCGTCGCCTCCGCCGCCGCGCCCGCCCTCGCCGTCCCCTCGGACGCCGTCGATCCCCGTCCCGCCTTCGCGCGTGTGGCGACCTGGGTCTTCGACCTCGACAACACGCTCTACCCGCCGCACGAGCGTCTGTTCGACCAGATCGAGGCGCTGATCTCCGGCTACGTCATGCGCGAGCTGGGCGTGACGGAGGCGGAGGCGGCGCGCCTGCGCCGGGCCTACTGGCACGATCACGGCACCACGCTGGCCGGCCTGATGATCCACCACGGCATCGATCCGGACCCATTCCTGCACGAGGTGCACGAGATCGACTTCGCGCCGCTGACGCCGAACCCCGCGCTCGCCGCCGCCATCGCCGCCCTGCCCGGCCGCAAGATCGTCTACACCAACGGCACCGCCGATTACGCCCGCCGCACCACCGCCGCGCTGGGCCTTCAGGGGCTGTTCGAGGCGTTCTACGGCGTCGAAAGCGCCTTCTACACGCCCAAGCCCGAGGCGGCCGCCTATCAGCGCATCTTCGGCGCCGACGGGCTGGACCCGCGCCGCGCCGCGATGTTCGAGGATGATCCGCGCAACCTGCGGGTCCCGGCGCAGCTGGGGCTGGAAACGGTCTGGGTCGTGCCGCAGACGGACCCGCGCCCCACGCCCGCCCATGCGGGCTGGCGCACCGCCGATCTGACGGGCTTTCTGTCGCGCCTGGTCTGACGGCGTTGCCTCCGCCCCCGGCGCGGCGCATCTGTCAGGTCATGACCGAACGCATCGAGACCGACGCGCTGGTGGTCGGCGGCGGCGCCGCCGGCCTCTGCGCCGCCTGCCTTCTGGCCGCCGAGGGGCTGCGCACGCTGTGCATCGACGCCGCGCCGCCGGGGACGACGGCCGACGCGCCGGGCGCCGATCTGCGCACCGCGGCGCTGCTGCGCCCGTCGGCGGAGGCGTTGGAGAGCGCCGGCGCCTGGACCCATCTGGCGGCCGAGGCCGCGCCGCTTTGGACCATGCGCCTGATCGACGCCGGCGGCCCCGGCCCGGTGGCGGCGGAGCGGGAGCGCGCGGACTTCGTCGCCTTCGAAATCCAGGATCAGCCCTTCGGCTGGAACCTGCCCAACACCACCATCCGCCGCGGCCTGCTGATGCGGCTGGAGGCGCTGCCCCACGCGGCCCTGCGCGCGCCCGCGTCCCTTGTCGGTCTGCTGCCCCGCGACCGCGAGGCCGTCGCCACGCTGTCGGACGGCGCGCAGGTGCGCGCCCGGCTGGTGGTGGCGGCCGACGGGCGCGACAGCGCCGCGCGCCGCTTCGCCGGCCTGACCGCGCGGCGTTGGAGCTATGCGCAGAAGGCTCTGGTCTTCGCCGTGACCCATGAGACGCCGCATGACGGCGCCTCCACCGAAATCCACCGCACCGGCGGCCCCTTCACGCTCGTCCCCCTGCCCGACGGGCCGGCGGGCGAGCCTCGATCCTCCGTCGTGTGGATGGAGGAGGGCGCGCGCGCCGCGGCCCTGGCGGCGGAGGCGCGGGACGATCTC
>JBCBYE010000614.1:0-2903 GCA_039816075.1 Pseudomonadota bacterium
GGAGCCCGGCCCTCGCCTCGGCGCAGCGCCCCGCGACCCTGCACGGAGCCCGGCCCTCGCCTCGGCGCAGCGCCCGCGACCCTGCACGGAGCCCGGCCCTCGGGGGCATCGAGCCCCCTCGTGCCGGCGAGGCGCCGCAAAAACGGCGGCGCCTCGGGGCGCCGGCGACTTCCCTAGCGCCCCGATCCGGGGCAGGCTGCGCGGCAGAAGCCACGCAACCCAAGGGAAGGACCCTGCCATGACCCCCCGCACCGGCCGCTGCTATTGCGGCGACATCCGCTACGAAGCCGCCGGAGATCCGATCATGAAGGCCCAGTGCCACTGCCGCGAATGCCAGTACGTCACCGGCGGCGGCCCCAACTACTTCCTCGGCATGCCCGCCGACGGCTTCCGCTACACGCAGGGCGAGCCGGCGCAGTTCACCCGCGACGACCTCGACGCGCCCCGCACCCGCGACTTCTGCCCCCGCTGCGGCACCCATCTGCTCACCCGCCTGCCGGGCCGCGACTGGCTGGTCGTCAAGGTCGGCACGCTCGACGACCCGGCCGGGGCCTATGGCGGCCCGAAGGCGGCGATCTTCTGCATCGACAAGCAGCCCTTCCATGAAATCCCCGAGGGCCTGCCCGCGTTCGAACGTCTGCCGACGTCCTGAGCGCGCCCCTCCCGCCGCGGCCGCCGCGGCGCGGGCCGCCGGGAGGGTCTCTGGAACGTCACGGATCCTCGGCTATTCTGGCGCGTGGATTTAACCTGATCGGACCCCGAATCATGCCGAACCATCGCGCTCGCCTCATCGCCGCCCTCGCCGCCCTCGCCCTCGCGCCCGGCGCGGCGCAGGCGCTCACCCTCGCCGGCGACAACGTCTCGATCGACGTCGACGCGACGCCGGTCAGCGCCACGCTGGTGTCAGGCGCCTTCTCGACCTCCTTGGAACCGATCGAATCCGCCATCGACCTCGACATCCGCACCGGCGCCTTCAACTTCACCGCCGGCTCGGTGGTCGATTTCGTCTTCGCCGAGCCCGTCATCAATAACGACGGCTCCGACCTGACGCTGATCGACGGACGCTTCGACGTCGGCGCGATCGATCTCTCCATCGACGGCGGGACCACCTACTTCGCCGTGGATGAGGCCGGCTTCAATTCGGCGGGCGTGACCGAGGTGATCTCCAGGGGCGACCCCTTCACCCCCTTCGTCGTCGACATCGACCTCAGCGATCTGGGCCTCGCCCCCGGCGACGGCTTCACGACCCTGCGGCTCAGGACGACGAACGAAGGGCTGGATTTGATGGCCGTGGCCGCGCGACAGGGAGAGGGGGACCCTCGGCCGAACCGGGGCGATGCCGCGGTGCCGCTGCCCGGGGCCCTGCCGCTGCTCGCCTCCGCCCTGCTCGGCGGCCTCCTGTGGCAGCGCCGCGCCCGGACCTGAGACATCGCGACCTGAGACATCGCGACCTGAGGCGTCCAGACCCAGGGCGCCGAGACTCAACACGCCGGTACCCGATGCGGCGGGCGGCCGAGGCTTCGCCCGCCACGCCCAACGCGCCCCGGCCAACGCCCCCCTGACAGCAGGTCCCCGCCCCCCCAGGGGGCGAGGGCCGCCTCAAGCGTCGCCGTCTCCCTCGCGCCCCGGCCGCTTTCCCGGCCGCATCAAACGCTCGAAGCGCTCGCGATCCGCCACCGCATCGCCCGCCTCCAGCGCCGCGATGGCGCAGGCCCGCGCCTCCCGCTCCGGCGCCGGGCCGCCGTCCTTCCACGCGGCCTCCCCGCGCAGCGCCCTCAACAGAGCCGCATCGATCATCACCCGCTCCTCGCCCGCGCTCCCAAGGGCGCCTTACACATTAACCTTACGTTCACTTAAGCGCCCAGCCGCCGACCGCAAGGGCCCCGCCAGGCGCCCCTCACTCGCCCCGGAACGCCGGCGCCCGCTTGTTGAGGAAGGCGTTGATCCCCTCCGGCCCGTCATGGGTCTCCATCATCGCGGCGATGGAGCGGGTCTCGCGGTCCATCTGGCTCTCCAGCCCCTCGCGATAGGCGGTCTCCAGCAGCCGCTTGGCGCCGCCATAGGCCTTGGTCGGCCCGGCCGCGAAGCCTTCGGCCACCTTGCGCGCCTCCGCCGCCAGGTCCTCCGCCGCCACCACGCGCGTCGCCAGACCCCAGTCCACCGCCTCGGGCGCGCTCAGCACCCGGTTGGTCAGCACCAGCTCCTTGGCGCGCAGCAGGCCCACATGCTTGGCCAGGAAATAGGTCGAGGATCCGTCCGGCGTCAGCCCGCTGGCGGTGTAGGCGCTCACGAACTTCGCCCCCTCCGCCGCCAGGATCACGTCGCCGGCGAGCGCCAGCGAAAACCCGCCGCCCCCCGCCGTGCCGTTCACCGCCGTGACCACCGGCGCATCGTTGTGCGACAGCCGCGACACCGCCGCATGCAGCAGCGAGGCCATCTTGCGCAGATGCGCCGGCCGGTCGGGCGAGGCGTCCATCTCCGCCAGATCGCCGCCGCCGCAGAACATCCGGCCCTCGGCGGTGAAGATCACCGCCCGCACGTCCTTGTCGCCGCACATCACGGCGACCTCGAACAGCTCTTCGGCCATCTTCGCGTTCAGCGCGTTGGCGGGGCTGTCGGCGCGCGACAGGGTGATCGTGGCGATCGCCCCGTCGCGCTCGAACTTCAGCGTCTCGAAGCTCATTCGGCGGCCATCGCCGCGCCGCCGCGCATGCCCGCCAGGCGCTGCGCGATGATCGCGTCGGCCTCGGTCATGATGCGGTCGATCAGCTCCTTGCAGGTGGGAACGTCGTCGATCAGCCCCGCCACCATGCCGCAGGACCAGGCGCCGGCGTCCATGTCGCCGTCCATCATGATCTTGGGATAGACGCCGGCGACCTCGTCGATGATGTCCTCGAACTTCA
>JBCBYE010000529.1:0-3519 GCA_039816075.1 Pseudomonadota bacterium
CCCCGATCCTGGAGAACGTGCCGACCTGGCGCTGCGCCGAGCCGGAGGCCGCCGCCTACGTGCTGGCGCATCTGGAGGAGCTGGTGGTGAAGGAAGTCCACGGCTCCGGCGGCTACGGCATGCTGATCGGGCCCAAGTCCACCGCCGAGGAGCGGGCGGCCTTCGCCGCCAAGATCAAGGCGGATCCCGACGGCTTCATCGCCCAGCCGACGCTGGAGCTGAGCGCGACGCCGACGCTGGCCGGCGGCGGCGTGGGGGCGCGGCATGTGGATTTCCGGCCCTACTGCCTGGTGGGCAAGCAGATGCGGCTGACCCCCGGCGGCCTGACGCGCGTGGCGCTGCGCGAGGGGTCGCTGGTGGTGAACTCCTCGCAGGGCGGGGGCGTCAAGGACACCTGGGTGCTGAGCGAGTGACCCGCCGATGCTGAGCCGCACCGCAGAGAACCTGTTCTGGATGGCCCGCTACATGGAGCGGGCGGAGAGCACCGCGCGGCTGATCCAGATGGGTCAGCGCATGGCCGTCCTGCCCGGCGCGGGGGAGCGCGACGAGTGGCGGTCGGTCGTGCTGTCCTGCGGCTGCGCGGGCCTGTTCGACCAGGACGAGATCATCACCGAGACGGCCGCCGTTCGGTCCCTGGTGCTGGATGCCGACAATCCCAATTCGATCCGCGCGTGCCTGGCGCAGACGCGGGCCAACGGCAAGGCCGTGCGCACCGCCCTGACCCAGGAGATGTGGGAGGCGCTGAACGACGGCTGGCGCCGGCTGGAGACGGTGAACGACGACGGCCCGACCCTGCGGCGGGAGCTGCCGGTCCTGCTGGAATGGACCAAGGCCCGATCCACCCTGCTGCGCGGCGCGGCGGAGACGGGGATGCTGCGCAACGACGGCTGGGATTTCCTGCGCATGGGCGGCTTCGTCGAGCGGGCGGACATGCTGCTGCGCCTGCTCGATGTGAAGTACCATGTGCTGCTGCCCGAGACCGACGTGGTCGGCGGCGGGCGGGACCACCACCAGTGGACCTCGGTCCTGCATGCGACCTCGGCGGTGCGGGCGTTCCACCATGTCTATCGGGGCGACTACGCGCCGTGGAAGATCGCCGATTTCCTGCTGCTGAACCGGGCGTTTCCGCGCAGCCTGATCCACTGTTACCGCGAGATCGGGGTGCATCTGGACTATATCTCGCGCCGCTACGGCGCGCGCCATGAATGCCATTCCATCGCGCATATGATGATCGCGCGGCTGGAGGACCTGGCCATGGGCGAGCTGTTCCAGCAGGGCCTGCACGAGTTCGTGGGCGAGGCCGTGGGCGTCACCGGGCGCCTTTCGAACGAGATCAGCCGCGCCTACCACTTCTGAGGGAGGGGGCCGCCATGCGCCTCGCCGTTCGGCACGTCACCCGCTACGCCTATGCGCCCCGCGCCCTGCGCGCGGCGCTGCGCCTGCGGCTGTGGCCGAGCCGGTTCGACAGCCAGCAGCCCGGCGACTGGCGCGTCAGCGTCAACGGCGAGGACGTGGCGCCCCTGCTGACCGACGCCTGGGGCGTGCCGCTGGGCCTGTGGCATGCCCATGAGCCGGTGGAGGGCGTGGAGATCGTCGCCGAAGGCGAGGTGGAGACCGCCGACGCCGCCGGCGTGGTGGCGGGTCTGCCGCAGGCCAGGGCCGCGGCCGTCTGGCTGCGCGAGACCGAGCTGACGGCGCCGGACGAGGCCCTGCGGGCGTTCGCCGAGGAGGTGAGCGCCGCGTCGCAGGCCCGGGCGGGGCCGGATCAGCCGCTGGCCGCCCTGCACGCCCTGAACCATGCGGTGCGCGAGGCGGTGGAGTACCGCGCCGGCGTCACCGATTCGCAGACCGACGCGGCGCGGGCGCTGGCCCTGGGCGCCGGGGTCTGCCAGGACCATGCCCATGTCTTTGTCACCGTCGCCCGCCTGATGGGCGCGCCGGCGCGCTACGTGGCGGGCTATCTGCTCGCCTCGGGCGAGGAGGACGAGGCGACGCCGGACCTGCACGAGACCCATGCCTGGGCCGAGGCGCATGTGCCGGGCCTGGGCTGGGTCGGCTTCGACCCGTCGAACCGCGTTTGCCCCACGGAACGTTACGTGCGCATCGTGACGGGTCTTGACGCGCGGGACGCGGCGCCGATACGCGGAAGCGTGTCCGGCCAGACCGAGGAGACGCTGGAGGCCGAGGTCTCCATCGCCCCCATAGCCGTCCAGAGCCAGACCCAGCAGTAGCGCCCGAGGCGGCGCCGCGAGGGAGCGCCCGCATGACCTATTGCGTCGGACTGCGCCTGGAGGCCGGGCTGGTGATGCTCGCCGATACGCGCACCAACGCCGGCTTGGACAACATCTCGCGCTTCGCCAAGATGTTCCATTGGGAGCGTCCGGGCGAGCGGGCCATCGTGGCGATGACCGCTGGGAACCTGTCGATCACGCAAGGGGTGATCACCGCGCTCGACACCGCCTGCCGGCGCTGGGAGGCGGGCGAGGACGTGGAGTGCCTGCTGAACTGCGAAAGCACGTTCCGCGCGGCGCAGCTGGCGGCCGAGGCCATGGGCGCGCAGCAGAAGCGCTATCGCGACCAGCTGGAGGCGCAGGGCGCCGCGGCGGACGCCACGATCATCCTGGGGGGCCAGCGCGTGGGCGGGGCGCATCGGCTGTTCCTGCTGTATTCGGCCGGCAACTTCATCGAGGCGACCGAGGACACGCCGTTCTTTCAGATCGGCGAGCACAAGTACGGCAAGCCGATCCTGGACCGCGTCATCACGCCGGCGACGCCGATCCCCACGGCGCTGAAGGCGGCGTTCGTGTCGATGGATTCCACGCTGCGGTCGAACCTGTCGGTGGGCATGCCGCTGGACCTGTCGGTGATCCCGGCGGGGCGGCTGCGCATCGCGGTGCGGCGGCGGATCGAGGCGGAGGATCCGGATTTCGGCCAGATCTCCGCCGCCTGGTCCGAGGCGCTGCGCGACGCCTTCGGCCGGGTGCCCGACGTGACCACGGACGGCTGAGGGCGCGGGCGATGCGGGTCTGGGACGCGATCGGCCTGGCCATGTGCGCCGCGGTGATCGGATTGCTGGCGGCCGAGCCCTGGCGGGCGGGCACGCTGCTGCATCCGGATATGGGCTATCTGCCGCTGGTCACGCGCGTGGGGCCGCTGGCCATGAGCACGCCGCCGTCGCCCTATCTGTTTCCCGATGCGCTCTACCACCTGGCCGCGCAGCCCTTCGCGGCGGAGTGGCGGGCGGAGACCCTGATCGCGGGATCGCTGCAGGCCCTGGTGGTGCTGGCGGCGCTGGCGCTGGCGGCGGGGCCCGCGGCGGCGGCGGTCGCGGCGGCGCTGCTGGGGGCGGAGGCGACGGGCACGCCAGATGCGCTGCTCCTGCTGTCCACGGGCCAGCATGTGGGGCTGATCCCGCTGTTTCTGGCCTATGCGGCGCTGGGCCGGGGGGCGGCCCGAGGGGCGCTGGTCTTCGCCGCCGCCGCGTCGGATCCGCTGTTCGCGATGCTGTGGCTGGCGGCG
>JBCBYE010000465.1:0-4019 GCA_039816075.1 Pseudomonadota bacterium
CGTCTACGACGTGACATCGAAGCCGCCGGGCACCATCGAGTGGGAGTGACCGGCGCGCGCCTCAGGACCGAAACGGCGCCGCATCGTCGCGCCGATGCCCATGCCGCCGCCCGTCCGGGGCGCCGACGGCCGCCGCCGCGTCGCGGCAGCGGCCGTTAAGGCGAGGAACGTCCTCGGGCAACGTCAGATCGCGGCGCTTTTCGACTCGTAACGGAATTCGTCCTCATCGTCCAAACCGGCCCCGGCGAGGACGCCCGAGCGCTGCTCCTCCATCGTCGCCATGAGGCCGTCGAGCACGGCCCCGCGCGTTTCATCCAACGCCTCGCGGATCTCGTCCGCGGTCGCATCCTTGTCGGCGATCGTCTCAAAGGCGGTCGTCAGCATCTTTTCGAAGGCCTTGGACATGTCGTCCATTTGCCGCTGCGACACGAACTCCGGGCTCGAACTTGCGTCGATGAGGGCGAAGATGTTCGAAAGGCCGCTGGCGGTTTGGCCCAGGGAGGCCGCGTCGACGGCCGGGACGGCCGTTGCAAAACCAGAGACGAGCATCGTGAAGAGGCCGTCGGCGATCTGCGCGACGCTCATGAGGTTTCTGCCGGCGTCTTCGTTCATGGACTGCTTCATGTGCTGGTTCGCCTGGGAGAGGATCGTCTCGGTCTTCTGCAGCAGGTCCGGGGTGATCGCCGTCGTCCGGTCGATGTCGGAGACGAGCTGGTCCAGCGCTTTCCGCAACGCCGCGGCCCGAAGGTCCGCCGGTTCGTGGACCCGCGACCAGTTTGGGAAAAGGCCGGTCGCATCGGGCATGTCCGGGCTGCCGAGATCCCTCGTCGGGGAGACGTCCTGCGGATCAGGGATGACGAAGAGCATCTCGGGGCTGAAAAGGCCCATCGGAGATTTCCTGCTTCAAGCGCCGGCATCCGGCCGACGTGACATGGATGGCCGAATCGACGCGACAGGACCGTCGTGATGCGCGACGCCGCCGACCGTGGAGCCTCGGTCGGCGCGACCTCGCCTTCGCCCCCGGCTGCATTCCGGCGTGAACGCCGCCGTCGGTCGCCCGCGCGTCCTGCCGGCGCGCCGGCGCGACGCGGGCGCGGAGTTCGGCCGGCGACGCCAAGGAGATCCGCGATGCGATCAAGCGAAGCGCGCGCCAGGCCGGCGACGACGCGACGCTGGTCAAGTCCGCCGGCGACGCTCTCGACGTCCGCGAGAAACCGCGGCCCCCGCGTCCCACTCCCCCCTTGCGTCCCGCCCCGCCCCGCCGTATCTCCCACGCCGGTCGGGTGATTAGCTCAGTTGGTAGAGCAGCTGACTCTTAATCAGCGGGTCGTAGGTTCGAGCCCTACATCACCCACCATGACAGCAATCGCTTGCGCGGGCAGGACGATAGCTGAGCACGCGGGATCGGTGACCTGAGCCCCTTCTCGCATCCGCAGCAGCTTAGAGCCTTTGCGTTTATGTGATGCTTTCAGGCGGCCTCCTCGGCAAGCCTGTTCCTCTCTGCGAACTCAGACGGCGTTGCGTTGCCGAAAGCCGAGCAGGGGCGGTTCCCGTTGCAGTCGTCTCGCCAGGCCGTGAGCACGGCCCGGGCCTGCGCGACCGAGGAGAACAGCGTCTCGTCGAGGCTCTCGTCGCGCAGCCGCCCGATGAAGCTTTCGGCGAACGCGTTCTGCTGCGGCTTGCCCCCTTGCCGGCAGACGATTGCAATGCAATCGCCGAGAGGGGCGCGATGTAGCGCAAGTCGACGCGACGGTCCTCGGACCACTTCAGGATCGCCATCCCGGCAAACTCCGTCCCGACGTCCGAGACCACCGCGCCCGGCCTTCCCCTTCGAACGATCACCGCGTCGAGTTCCCGGGCCACGCGTGCGCCGGAAATCGACGGGTCGGGTGCAAGCGCGAGGCATTCCCGCGTGAAATCATCCTCCGTGGCCAGCACTCGGAACCGGCGGCCGTCGGTCAAGGCGTCCGATACGAAATCCAAGCTCCAGCGCCGGTTGGGGCCATCCGGCACGACCCGCGGACCGCGCGTGCCCAAGGCCCGCTTGCGACCGCCCCTGCGCTTCACCTGCAGCTTCTCCTCGGCGTAGAGCCGCCGAAGCTTCTTGTGGATCAGATCCACGTCCTGGCGCGTCAGCAGGACGTGGACCCGTCGATAGCCGAACCGCGCCTTTCACTTGTGGAACGTCGCCGAACCGATGCCGTGGCGACGGCAAACGTCCGCGGTGGAAACACCGCCCTGTTGCTCGCGCAGGATCGCAATCGCCTGCTCCTCGCTGAACCTCGATCGCCTCATCGTCCGTCTCTTCGTCGTGACGGGCTCTACCTCGGCGTGGAGGGAAATCAGGGCCTCAGGTCACGTCGCCGGCCGATTTCGAAGCGCAGCAGCAGAAACCGACCGAGGCAGGCGTCCAGAAAACTTGGGGCACCTCAGAACGACGAAGAAGAGCACATCCCCTGTAGTTCTACTGCTCTCTTGACCATACCCAATTCAATGAGCAAACATCACGTGCCGGACGGTCGTGTAGTCCTCAAGGGAGTACATCGACATGTCTTTTCCATAACCGGATTGCTTCAAACCGCCGTGCGGCATTTCGTTGGCGAGCATGAAGTGCGTGTTGACCCAAGTGCAGCCGTATTGAAGGGCGGCCGAGACCTCCATGGCCCTGCCGATGTCCCTCGTCCAAACCGAAGACGCCAGGCCATAGGGGCTGTCGTTGGCCCAGTCGACGACCGGATCATCGTCGGTGAACCGCGTCACCGAGACGACGGGACCGAAAACCTCGCGCTGAACGATTTCGTCCTGCTGGAGCGCGCCCGCGACGACGGTGGGGCGATAGTAGAACCCCGCGCCGTCGGCAGGGCCGCCGCCCGTCGTGATCTCGATATGCGCCTGATCCGACGCCCGCTCCACGAAGCTTGCAACACGATCGCGCTGCCGAGGAGAAATGAGGGGAGGGATCTCGTTCAGAGAGTCGTCGGCATTGTCGTAGACGATGCTCGAAGCGGCGGAGGTGAGGTCCGCTACGAATCTATCGTAGAGGGACGCATGGACATAGACGCGGCAGGCGGCCGTGCAGTCTTGACCGGCATTGTAGTATCCGAACGCTTTCAGGCCGTCGACGGTTCGCTGGAGATCGGCATCGCCATAGACGAGGACCGGCGCCTTGCCGCCCAATTCCAGATGGGTGCGTTTCACGCCCTTGGACGCCGCCATCAGCACCTTCTTGCCCGTCGCCACGTCGCCCGTGATCGAGATCATGTCGACGCCCTGATGGTTGACCAGAGCGCTGCCGACGGAACTGCCCTGCCCCGTGATGACGTTGACGACCCCCTCGGGCAGAACGCTCGCGAGGATTCTGGCGAAGGCCAGGGCGGTCAACGGCGTCTGCTCCGAGGGTTTCATGACGACGGTGTTGCCCCCCGCGAGCGCCGGCGCGAGCTTCCAAGCCATCATCATGATCGGATAGTTCCAGGGGGCGATCGAAGCCACCACTCCGACGGCATCACGTCGGACGAGCGAGGTGTGCCCTTCCATGTAGCTTCCGGCCACGGGCCCCTGCATGTTGCGCACGGCGCCGGCAAAGAAGCGGAAGCAATCGGCGACCGCCGGGATCTCCTCGTTGCGGACCTCGTTGATGGGCTTGCCGCAGTTCAACGCTTCGAGCGCGGCGAGGTTTTCGAGGTCGGCTTCGACGGCATCCGCGATCTTCAACATCAAAGCGGAGCGTTCGCCGGGCGTCGTCTTGGCCCAACCCGGAAAGGCGGCACGCGCGGCGGCGACGGCGCGGTCGATCTGGTCGGGATTGGCCTCGGGCATCTTGAGGATTTCCTCGCTGGTGCGCGGATTCAGAATGCTTTCCTCAGCGTCGGTTCCGGCCTCGAAGTCCTTGCCGATGAGCATTTTCGTTTCCATGAGGTGTCTCCCTTGCTGTCGGGCGTTCTCTTCGCCTATCAACTCACCCGCGGGACCGAAACCGTCGCGGGACAAGGCAAGTGAACGCCCGACAGCAAGGGAGA
>JBCBYE010000712.1:0-2290 GCA_039816075.1 Pseudomonadota bacterium
GCGCCGCCTTTTCGGGAAAGCCCAGGAACGATTCCACCGCGATGGCCAGGAACGGCGCCCCGACGAACAGCACCATGTCCGAGAACGTATCCCCCGCGGCGGAGCTGAAATGCGCCACGCGCAGCGCCTTGCGCGCCTCGCCCCGCCGCGCCATCGGATGCCCGTCGAGCGTGGTCATCAGCGCATCCGGCGTGCCCGGCGTGTTGAAGAGGATCGCGGGCACCGCGCCCCCGACGGTCGCGCCCTTCATCACGCCGACCAGAAATCCCATCACGGGCAGCAGCGCGTCGGGCGAAAACCCGAAGACGGAGATCAGGATCGGCAGCGAGATCGCCATCACGAACGGCCCGGCGAGCCCCGGCGTCGCCCCGGCCAGGATCCCGCCGAAAAAGCCGAAGACCACCATCAGCACCGTCATCGGCACCGGCACGCCGAGCGCCGTGAAGGCCGCCGGTCCCGCGAAGACCGCCATGACGCCGGCCCAGACATACTCGAGCACGCCCATGACGCTTAAAAATCCCCGTTCGGCGGCAGCAGCAGGTCGTCGAACGGCAGATCGAAGAGGGCGATCAGCCCGACGACCGCGATCGTGGCCCACAGCGCCGCCCGCAGAACCGCGCCGGGGTCGGCCCGCCGCTCCGCCAGCAGGATCAGCCCGGCGACCATCGTCAGGCCGCCCGCGACGAAGCCCAGATGCTTCCAGGGCGCGGTGTCGCGCAGCTCGCGATAGCTCGCGCCCTCCGGCCCGTACAGCGCCGAGGCCGTCGGCCCGACCCACATCATCAGCAGCAGCGACAGGGTCAGCAGCGCCAGCAGCGCGGCGGGAAAGGCCGGGGCGAAGGGCTTGGCGATGGCCGGCCGCGCCGCCCGCGCGCCCGAGGCGGCGGTCAGCAGCCCGGCCAGCGTCAGACCCGCCGCCGCGGCGGTGGGCAGCATCGCATCGCCGATGGTGGTCTGCCGCCGCCACACGTCGATCACGCCGGTCTCCACGTCCAGCGGGATCCAGACGGCCAGCGCGAACGCGCCCGAAGCCGCGGCGACGACGCCCAGCGGCAGATCGCTGCGAAGCCGGCTCATGGCGCAGCCTCCGACGGGGGAGGGGGGGACGGGGCCGCGCCGGGCGGCCCCGCGACGCGGGCCCTTACTGGGCCGCGTCCAGGATCGCCTCGGCGTCCGCGTTTTCCTGGGCCACCTGGGCCTCCAGATCCGCGCCCGCGACGACCTTGAGGCTGAAGGCCCGCGTGATGAAGGCGTTGGCCTTGCTCTGCGGGTCCTCGACCACCTCGACGATGGCCTCGGTCAGCGCGGCGCGCGCCTCGTCCGGCAGACCCGCCGGCGCGAACATCACGAATGTCGCGCCGAAGAGGTAGGGCACGCCGAACTCCTCCAGCAGCGGCGCGTCGGGCGAGGCGTTCAGCGGCGCGCCCTCGGCCGAGGCCAGGTTCACCAGGTCGCCCGCGACCACGCCCGCCGTCTGGATGCCTGCGCCCCAGCCCACGTCGACGTCGCCGGCGGTCAGCGCGTTCATCACGCCGCGCCCGCCCTTCAGACCGCCCACGATGTTGAAGTCGACGCCGTTGGCCTTGCCGATCAGATAGGCGCCGTCGGCCAGCTTGGGCGACATCGCGCCGAAGCTGACGCTTTCGCCCGCCTTGGCCGCGGCGATCACGTCGCCCAGCGTCTTCCAGCCCTTGTCCGCCGTGGCGACCACGGCCATCTGCGACCCCGCGGTGGCGGTCAGCAGGGTGAAGTCCTCGGGCGCGAAGCCCGGATCGCGCTGGGCGAGGCGGTTGTAGGACAGCGTCTCGGTCACGGCCATGGCGATGGTCAGGCCGTCGGCCGGCTCGTCCTTGAGCTGCTGGGCCAGCACCACGCCGCCTTTGCCGGTGACGTTTTCGGGGATGATCTTCCAGCCCCGCTTGGCCTCGATCCCCTCGGCGATCAGGCGGGCCTGCGTGTCGGCGCCGCCGCCGGCCCGAAAGGCGATCATCAGCTTGATCGGCCCCGAAGGCTGCCAATCGGCGAGGGCGGGCGCGGCGGCGAGCGCGGCCGCCACGGCGAGCGCGAATGTGCGGAACATGTCGATCCTCCCTGCGCGGCCTCTGCGGGCCGTCGTTTCCTGATAAGACTGTGCCAGCGATCTGGGCAGAAGGGAAAGGCCAAAGCGCGACCTCAGCCATAAGAAAACGCTTATGTCTCGACGGTCTCGGGGCCCCTCGTCTCCGTCTCGGCCGTCGACCCGTCGGCCCCCGGGATCATCCGCACGGGCAGCACGCCCTCCGCCGCCAGC
>JBCBYE010000692.1:0-2392 GCA_039816075.1 Pseudomonadota bacterium
CCGGCACGCCGAAGGGCCGGCGCAGGCTGCCCTGCGTCGGCCCTCGGCGACGTCTCGCCCAGGGGTCAGAGGCGGCCGGCGGTCAGAGGCGGCCGGCCACCACTTCTTCGCCGCGCAGCAGCTCCTTGACGCGCACGTCGCCGGCCGCGAAGGCCTCGCGCAGCACCTCGACGGCCCGCCAGGGCCGCGCGTCGCCGCACATGAAAACGTCGAACGCGCCGTAGCCGATCTCCGGCCAGGTGTGGACGCTGATATGGCTCTCGGCCAGCACCGCCACGCCGCTCACGCCCTGGGGGCTGAACTTGTGCGTGTGGATGTGCAGCAGCGTCGCGCCGCAGGCCTCGACGCAGTCGCGGAACGCGGTCTGGATGCGCGCCTCGTCGTCCAGCCCCTCGCCGTCCACCACTTCGATGATGAGATGCGTGCCGGCGAAGACCTTGCCGTCCTTGCGGATGAAATAATCGTCGCGCTCCGGATCGAGCACGTCGCGATCCAATACGTCGAATGAACGGCTCTCGCCGCTCCGAAGAGCTTCCTCGTGGGCGCCTGTCTCCAGGTCGATCCCCAGTCGGAAGAGGGCGCCGCCTTGCATGACGTGGCCTCCCCTACCAGCAGATGAAACCCAGCGGCCCCTTAGCGCCCCCCCTGTTGACGTTCCGCTAAGAACGCCCCGGTCGAGGTTGGGATCGGCGACCCTGATCCCTAGCAGATACATAACCCGGCCGCGCCGATCAACCCCGGCGGCGTCCCGCGCCGCGCAACGCCGCCTCCCGCCGCGCGATGTAGAGCGTCGCGGCCACGATGATCGCGCCCCCCGCCCAGGTGAAGGCGTTTGGCGTCTCGGCGAACAGCCACCAGCCCGCCGCGCCCACCAGCGCCAGGCGCAGATAGGCGACCACGCCGACGACCGACGCCTCTCCGTAGCGATAGGCCTGGATGTCGGCGATGCCGCGCAGCGCGCCCGCGCCGGTCAGCAGCGCGAGCACGCCCCATTCCGCGCCGCCCGTCGGCAGCTCCCACGCCAGGGCGGCGAGCGGGGCGGAAATCAGCGCCGTCGCCACGGTCGACGAGACATAGGTCGCCGCCGGCCCGTCCGCCTGCGCCAGGCCCCGCGACAGCGCCAGCGCCAGCGCGAACATCAGCGACGACGCCAGCGCCGCCGCGCTGGCCCATAGCGCTGCATCCTCCAGCCCGCCGACGCCGGGCCGCAGGATCACCAGCGCGCCGCAGAAGCCGGCCAGCACCGCCGCCCAGCGGCGCGGGCCCACCCGCTCTCCGTTCACCGGGCCGGCCAGAAGCACCGCGAAGATCGGCGCGGTGAAGAACAGCACCGTCACCGTCGCCAGGGGCAGGACGGAGATCGCGTGGAACCCCATCTGCGTGCTGACGCCGATCATCACGCCGCGCGCCAGGTGCAGCCACGGCCGGCTGAAGGTCAGCCGCGCCAGCGCCGCCGGCCAGGCCAGCAGCGGCGCCAGAACCGCCAGCGTGACGGCGGATCGCAGGAACACCACCACGCGGCTGTCCACCCCGTCCGAGATCCAGCGCGCCGCCACGATCATGGCCGAGGCGCTGAGCACCGAAAGCAGCATCCAGGCCGAGCCCCGGAGGTTCTCGGGCGCGAAGACGCGGGCGGCGGCGGGGGCGGACATGTCGGGGCTCCGATCGGGCAGGGCGCGGCCGCGAGGGACGCGGGCGACGCCGCCTTGGGGCGCCGGGCGCCGCTTGGCAAACGCGGCCGCCTGCGTCCGGGGACGAGCGCCCGCCGGGGCGCAGGCTCCGCCGGCAGGCGGGTTTCTCGACGCGGCGCCTTTCTTCCGCCGCGCCCCGGGGGCATGTTCCGCGCCATGACGATGCGTTCCGTTCCTCGCCCGGCGCCCGCCGCCGCCGCCGCCGCGCTCGCGCTGCTCGCCGCCGTCCTGGCGCCGGCGCCGGCGGCGGCGAACCCGCATCTGGCGGCCTGCGTGGATCCCGCCTCGCCGCTGCGCACCATGGCCGAGGCCTGCCGCCGCGCGCTCGACTGGGGCGGCCTGAGCCGGCGCGAACAGGCGGCGGCCTGGACGAACACCGGCGTCGCCCTGGCGGAGTTCGACCGCCACGGCGACGCGCTCGCCGCCTACGACCGCGCCGCGCGCGCCGATGCCGGCTTCGCGCCCCTCTACGTCAACCGCGCCATCAGCCGGGCGCGCCGCGGCCGCATCGACGGCGCGCTGGAGGATTGGACGCAGGCGATCCGCCTTTCGCCCCGGGACTGGGAATCGCGCCTCGCACGCTCCGGCCTGCTGCTGCAGGCCGGCCGGGCGGCCGAGGCGCTGGCCGATGCCGACGCCGCCGTCCGGCTGGTCCCGCGCGAGGGCGCCGCGCAGCATGCCCGCGCGAGGGCGCTGCAGGC
>JBCBYE010000335.1:0-5331 GCA_039816075.1 Pseudomonadota bacterium
CGCCGACAGCTCCACCACGTCGCCCAGGGCCAGCCCCTCGCGCCGCGCCAGCTGCTCCGACACCAGGGCCGCCTCGCCGTAGCCGACGCGGTCCCAGACCTCGGACGCGGCCTCCAGCAGCGGCCAGCGCGCCGCATAGAGCGGATCGGCGGAAAACCCGCGCAGCTCCACGGGCCAGCCGCCCAGCGCCGTCTCGGCCGAGATCTCCGGCAGGATCGCCAGCACCTCCGCCCGCGCCTGCATCCAGTCCTCCAGCTCCGCCTCGCGCCCCGCCTGCGCGCGCACATAGGCGTCCGCCGCCAGCCGATCCTCCAGCCAGACGGTGAAGGTCAGCCGGAATCCGTCGACCATGGCGCCGACGCCGATGTTCACCGCCAGCGCCATCAGCAGCGCCATCAGCGCCAGGCTCAGCCCCGGCAGGCCCTGCCGCGCATCGGCCAGCGCCCAGTGCAGCAGCGGCCGCCGCGCCGCCGACCGCCGGCCGGAGGCCCAGGCCAGACCCGCCGCCAGCACCGGCGGCAGCGCCAGCGCCGCGCCGATCAGAAGCGCGCCCATCAGCGCGAAGCCGGCCACCAGCCCCTGACCGAACAGCGTCAGGCCCAGCGCCGCCGCCCCCAGGCTCGCCGCCGCGCCGCCCTGCAGGCGCAGGCGCCGCCGCTCCTCCGCCAGCCACGCCTCCGGCTGGGCGGAGGCGAGCACCGGCAGCCGCGCCGCCCGCGCCAGCGCCGCCGCGCTCGCCGCCCCGGCGCCGAGCAGGCTCATCGCCAGGCCCGCCGCCCACCACCAGGGGCTCAGGCTCAGCGCCCCGGGCACCTGCGCGCCATAGAGCCCGCGCAGGCTCAGCGCCACGTCCGGCAGCAGCGCGCCCGCGATCACGTAGCCCAGCGCCACGCCCGCCGCCCCCGCCAGCAGCGCCAGCGCCAGCAGCTCCGCCAGCAGCGCCAGCGTCAGATCCTGCGCCGACAGCCCCACCGCCCGCAGCGTGCGCATCAGCGGCTTGCGCTGCTCGAACGCCAGGCCGATGGCGCCGTGCACGATGAACAGCCCCACCGCGAAGCTCAGCAGGCCGAAGGCGGTGAGATTGAGGTGAAAGCTCTCCGTCAGCTGCCCCAGATCCGCCTCCGGCGCCGCCCGCTCGCGCCGCAGCCCCGGCGCAGCCTCGGCCAGCGGCGCGGGCGAGGCCCCGGGCCGCGGCGCCGCCGCCATCAGCCGGCTCAGCCGCCCCTCCAGCCCCAGCAGCCCCTGCGCCAGGCCCACATCGGTGACCAGCAGCCCCGGCGACAGCGCCGCGCTGGCCGTCAGCGGCGGCAGCGCCCCGCGCGGCGTCTCGGGCCGGTCGCCCTCGGCCAGGCCAGATCGGCCAGCGTCTCCGGCGCGATCAGCGTGCGTCCCGGCGGCGCCGCGAAGGCCGCGAAATCGAACCCGCCCCCCAGCCCGATTCCCGGCCCGATTCCCGGCCCATCTTCCAGCCCCGCGCCGCCCCGCGCCTGGCCCGAGGCGCCGAACAGCGCCAGTCCCGCCTCCGCCGGCAGGCTGATCGGGTCCAGCCCCATCAGCCGCACCCGCGTCCCGCCCAGCGCCACGCGCCCCTCCACCACCGGAGAGACGCGCCAGCCCGCGCGCCGCAGCGCGCCGAACACGCCCTCCGCCACCGGTCCGCCCTCGGCCGCGACCAGCATGTCCAGCCCGCCCCCCGAAAACGCCTCGGCCGCGCGCGCATACGAGGTCTTGGCCTGCGCGTTCAGCGCCTGAACGCCCGACCACAGCGCCGTGGCGCAGGCGAGCCCCAGCAGCAGCGCGCCCAGCTGCAGCGGCCGACGCCGCCAATGGCTGGCCAGCGCCCGCAGCGCCCAGCCCAGCCGCGCCCGCCGCGCCGCGCTCAGCATCCCCGCCCCGCCGCGTCGCGGGCCCGCGCGCCGCCCCCGCAGGGGCCCCGAAACGCAAAGGCGATCACGCCAGACGCCCCGCGCTCAGCCGGGCGCGGCGGCCCAGCGTCGACGCCAGCCGCTCCGAATGGGTCACCATCAGCAGGGCGCAGCCCGTCTCCGCCGCCAGCTCGCGCAGCAGCGCCATCACCGCGTCCGACGCCGCCTCGTCCAGGTTGCCCGTGGGCTCGTCCGCCAGCAGCAGCGGCGGCCGCGCCGCCAGCGCCCGGCCGATGGCCACGCGCTGCTGCTGCCCGCCCGAAAGCTGCTCGGGATATCGCCCCTCCAGCCCGTCCAGCCCCAGCCGGGCGAACAGGCTCGCCTGCCAGGCGCGATCCTCCCGCCCCGCCAGCCGCGCCTGGAACGCCAGGTTGTCCGCCGCGGTCAGCGACGGGACCAGGTTGAACTGCTGAAACACCAGTCCCACGCGCGCCAGCCGCAGCGCCGCGCGCCCCGCCTCGTCCAGCCGCGCCAGGTCCTCGCCCCCGACCCGCACCGCGCCCGCATCGACCCGATCCAGCCCCGCCGCCAGGTGCAGCAGCGTCGACTTGCCCGACCCGCTCTCCCCCGTCAGGGCCAGGCTCTCGCCCGCCTCCAGGGTCAGGTCCACGCCGTCCAGCACCGCCGCCCCCTCCGCCGGGCCGGCATAGCGCTTGACCACGCCCTCCATCTGCAGCGCCGGGGCGTCCATGGGCTCAGCCGCGCCCCAGCCCCAGCGCGCCGACCAGCGCCACGCCCGCCGCGGCCGAGGCCCCGGTCAGCGTCGCGCCCCAGGCCGTGTCCGCCGCGACCATGGTCCAGCTCCACCCTTTCAGCGTCGAGATGTTGACGAATTCATACGTGCCATAGGCCAGCGCCCCCAGCAGCGCCCCGTTCAGCGCCGCCGCCGCCCAGCCCCCGCCCCCCGGCGCCAGCGCCGGCCAGGCGCAGAACCACAGCACCCCGCCCACATAGACCAGGTAGAACGCCGCCGCCGGCCGCAGATCCGGTTGCGCCAGCATCATGTCGCCCAGATGCCGCTCGAACAGCGGCTTCATGACCGTTTTCAGCATCACCGCATCGACGCCCAGAAACACCGCAAGCGTCACGAGATACAAAACGATCAAAGTCATGGTTCCGCCCCGCGGCCGCCGGCCCAGCCCGGCCCTATGCCGCCGAACCTGAGCCGGCCCGCGCGGCTTTCAAGCGGCGCGAACGCGTCGCGCCGCCGCGGGCCGGTCCGCGCCGCGCAGGTTCGGGCGTGGCCGCGGCGTCGTCGCAGCGTGCCCCGGAAGGCCCCGTGCACGGCCCTCGCCCAGCGTGCGGCGGGTCGCCGCCCGGCGTTCCACGCCAGGTCCGGCGGCGCCTCACGGCCGAGCCGCACCCCGCGCGGTCGCGGCGCGCCACGAGCGTTTGCAAGCCTCGGCCCTTCCGACGACCCGCCATCGTTCCGATATCGGCGCCGGGGAGAGCGGCGTCGTGCGGCGGGCGCCGCGCCCCGTCCCAAGACCGGCGCCCCGTCCCAAGACCGGCGCCCCGGACCTGACCCGGGGCCGCCTCCGGCGGAACCCGGCGCGGCAGCCCTCGGATGCGCCCGGCGAGGCCGGCCGTCCCTGGCGCCATCGCCGTGCGATCGCCGAGCCATGGCAACGATCGACCCGCCTCCCGCCGCCGGCGCCTGCGCGAAAGCTTCCCCGACAGGCCCGCTTGCCCCATGCTCCGCGGCGCGAAGGTCCGACGGTCCGCCCGCCGCGCCGCGTGCAACCCAGACCGGCCCCCAGACGCCTGAGACCCCCGACCTCGAGACCTCCAGACCCCAAGGCCCGCCATGCCCGACGCCCCGCCCCCCGCCGTTCCCGCCGATCCCGCCGACCTCGGCGGCGGCGACGGCTATTTCGGGGCCGGCGGGGCCGCCCGCTCCGACAGGCCCGGCGCCGGCGACGACGCCGCCCCGGCCGAACACGAGGCGCTGGTCGAGGCCGAACGCAGCGGCCTGCGCCTCGCCGCCCTCGCCCGGCTCTGCGCCATCGCCGGCCTGCTCATGCTCGCCCTTTCAGGGCCGGCGGACCCGCGCACCGGGCAGCTCGCCGCGGCGGTGCTCGGCGGCTTCGCCCTCGCCGGCCTCGCCCATCTCGCCGTCATCGGCGGCCGCCGCGACCGGCCCTGGACCAAATACGCCGCCGTCGCCGCCGACTACGCCGCGCTCGCCTCGCTCTTCGCCTTCGTGCCGGTCTCGCTGGGCGGCGACACCGCGCAGATCCTCGCCATGCGCACCTACGGGGCCCTGCCGCTGGTCCTGCCCCTCGTCCTCGCCGCGCTCAGCCTCAGCCCGCGCCTGGTGCTCTTCGCCGGCGCCTGCGCCGCCGCCGCCTGGTGGGCCGCCTTCCTCTACATCACCTCGGGCATGGAGCGGACGCTGAACTGGTCCGACCTGCCCCCCGCCGCCGACGCCCAGGCCTACTACGCCGTCTACCTGAACCCCGACTTCGTGGCCGGCGGCAGCCGCGTGCTCGAAACCCTGCAGCTGCTCACCGTCGCCGGCGTCCTCGCCCTCGTGGTCGACCGCGCCCGCCGCGTGCTGCGCGAACGCCTCGCCGCCGACGCTGAACGCGCCTTCCTCGCGCGCACCTTCGGCGAATACGTGCCCGCCGAGGCCGCGCGCCTGATCCTCGCGGACCGCGAGGCGCTGGCCCCGCGCCGCCGCCGCGCCACCGTGCTCGCCACCGACATCGCCGGCTTCACCGCCATCGCCGAGGCGCGCGCGCCCGAGGACGTGATCGCCTGCCTCAACGCCTTCTTCACCGACGCGGCCGAGGCCGTGGCCGAAGAGGGCGGCGTCATCGTGGATTTCTCGGGCGACGGCTTTCTCGCCGCCTTCAACGCCCCCATCGAGGTCGAGGACCCCGAGGCGCGCGCCCTGCGCGCCGCCCTGGCCCTGCTCGGCCGCGCCGAACGGCGCCGCTACGGCGGTCTGCGCCTGAACATCCGCGCGGGACTGGCGACCGGAGAGCTCGCCGCCGGCAGCGTTGGCGGGGCCGGACGGCGCACCTACACCATCTACGGCGACCCCGTGAACCTCGCCGCCCGCCTGCAGGAGCGCGGCAAGACCGAAGGCCGCGCCCTCGTCGCCGACCGCGACACCGCCGAAGGCGCCGCCGCCGCCGGCGGACCGACCCTCGCCCTGCTCGAAGCCAACGCCGCCATCCGGGGCCGCGCCGCCCCCGCCGACCTCTTCGCGCTGCCCTGATCCCGACGCGCGTGCGCCCCTCGGGGGCATCGAGCCCCCTCGTGACGCGGCCGGCTTCGCCGGCTGGCCAGGTCTCGTCGGGCGGGTCTTTGGGGGTGGTTTTCGCAGTTTGCTGAGAAGGCCCGGAGGCGGGCCTTCACCCAGCGTGCGGCGAGTCGCCGAAAGCCTCAAGGCCGAGCG
>JBCBYE010000240.1:0-6476 GCA_039816075.1 Pseudomonadota bacterium
AGCCTCGCGAACCTGTGCGGCGTGCGCCTGCCGCCGAACATCCGAGACGTGACGCTGGTGGCGGATCGCGAAAGCGAGGATCCGCGCGCGGCCGAACAGCAGCTGAAACTACTGGACAAAGCAGAAGCCGCGATGGCGGCCGAAGGGAGACTGGTGCGGACCTGGCGGAACGAATGGGGCGGGAAAGACGCCAACGATGCGTTGATGGCGGCGCAGGGGCTGGCGTCGTGAGCGGACCCGGCGACATGGACGGCGACCGAAGCGGAGGCGCGCCGGCGCTGAGCGTCGTGCGCGGCAGTCTCGACGCGGCGCCGGTCAGCCGCAGCGCGGATCCCGGACCCGACGCGCCTGTCGATGGCCGCGGGCAGGGTGCGGCGCCGCCGCCCGCCGACGGCCCGCAGCGCGTGCCCGGCGAGATCTGGCCCGACTGCCCGGTGCAGGCCCTGGGCGTGGAGGGCAAGGTGCATTGGTTTCTGGATGCGCTGGGCCAGCTGCAGGGCGAGACGACGCTGCAGAAGGATCGCATCAGCGCCTTGTTCGGCGGGCGCGACGACCTGCTGCGCCGGCATTTCGCGTCTTACGGGCGCGACGGACACACCGTGACGGGCTGGAGCCAGGAAAAGGCGCGCAGCCGCCTGCATCTGGCCTGCCATGAAAATCGCGTCTGGAGCGCGTCGCAACGCGTGCGCGGCGCCGGCGCGTGGACCGACCCCGATGGCGAGCTGGTGTTCCATTGCGGCGACCGTCTGCTGATCGGCGGGCGCAAGACGAACCCGGGCAAGGTGGACGGCTACGTCTACCCCACGCGGCCGTCGCAGCCGCGTCCGGCCAAGGACCCCAACCCCGACCACGTCGCCGAGCTCGTCGCGATCCTGGCCACCTGGCGGTGGACCCGAGGCGACATCGACGCGCGGCTGCTGCTGGGCTGGATCGGCTGCGCCATCATCTCCGGCGCGCTGGAGTGGCGTCCGATGATGTGGGTGAGCGGCGACAAGAGCACCGGGAAAAGCACGCTGCAGAGCGTGATCCGCGGCGTGATCGGCGGCGAGGGCGCGATGATTTCTACCGCCAACACCACGGCGGCGGGCATCTACCAGCAGCTGGGCCACGACGCGTTGCCCGTGGCGATCGACGAGTTCGAGCCGTCGGCCGACGGCCGGACCGACCGAAGCCGCGGCATCATCGAGCTGGCGCGGCAGGCGGCCAGCGGCAGCGTGGCCTATCGCGGCGGCGCCGACCACACGGGCACGCAGTTCGCGCTGCGCAGCTGCTTCCTGTTCTCGTCGATCCTCGTTCCGCCGCTGCTGGATCAGGACATCAGCCGCATCGCGCTGCTGGAGCTGATGCCCCTGCAGCGCGGCGCGCCGCCACCGAACCCCACGCCCCGCACCCTGGGCCGCATCGGAGCGTCCCTGCGCGCCATCATCATCCGCGAGTGGCCGCGCTGGAACGCGACGCTGGAAGGCTACAGGCGCGCCCTGACGGGCGTGGGCCATGCCGCCCGCGGCGCAGACCAGTTCGGCACGCTGCTGGCGATGGCGGATCTGCTGAGCGAGGACGACGCGGATGCGTCGCGCGAGGACGGCTGGGCCGCCAAGATCACCGCGGAGAGCATTCAGGACACCGCCGAGATGCTGGCCGACTGGCAACGGTGCGCGGCCTGGCTCATGGCCCAGCAGCCGGACGCCTGGCGCAATGGCCAGCGCTGGACGGTCGCGCAGCTGGTGCGGCGCGTGGCGCGCCTGTCCGAAGACGGGCCGGAGATCGAGGCCGCCAAGCAGGCGCTGGACGGCGTGGGCATCAAGGTCAAGGGCGAGCGCAGCACGGCGCGGCTTGCCATCGCGACGAACCACGCGCAACTGGCGCGATTGTTCGCGGAAACGCATTGGGCGACGGGCCCAGGCATGACCGGCGTCTGGGCGCAGAGCCTGCGCCGCGCACCGGACGCCCAGAAGGGCGGCGCGCTGCGCTTCGCCGGTCATCAGTCGAAGACGTGGACGCTGAGCGTTCGTACCGTTCTGGGCGTGGCGGACGACGACGCCCCCGACCCGACCGCCTGAAATCACCATGAGGAACAAGCACTTAACCGCCATGCAGGACCCTTTGTCGCCCGCACCCCGACCCGAGGTCGAACGCCTTGATCCGCTACGCGGCGGGGCGCGTATTCGCGTGGAGGTTGCGCCTCGGGCGCTGGGTTCGGGTGCGACCGTTTTCTGGGGCGGTCGCGCCTCGGTCGCGGGTCGGTCGCGGCAGTTTATCGCGCAATATCATGGGTTTACGGATCAACCGCGACCGCGCGACCAAGAAATGCACCTCTCACATGTGTGCGCGCCCGCGTGCACGCGCGCGAGGTGCTATGTGGTCGCGCGGTCGCACTTAACCTCTAATCTATTGAATGGATTAGATAAAAGACTGCGACCATACCGCGACCATGCCGCGACCAGCCGGGAAAATGCGGGCGAGGCGGTCGCGCGCGGGCTTCAACCCTTTGTTTATTCGGAAAAAACTCGATGAGCGAGATGGCAGCGACTGCGGCCGCGGCCGCCAAGCGCATCGCTGAGGCGGCGAAGATCGAAGATCAGCTCTCGCTCTTCGCCGAGGGCTCGTCCGCGTCTCGCGTTCCGGCGCTGGCGAAGGACGGCGAGCGCGGTCCTGGGCGGCCGGCTGGGTCGCGCGACAAGCGCAAGTCGGAGCTGCGGCAGTATCTGGCGGCGAGGCAGTGCCGGCAGCCCGAGGAAGTGCTGATCCAGATGGCCGGGCTCGATCGTCGGGACGGCGACGTGATCCAGCTGGCGATGGCGCGGGCCGAGGCGATCATCGCCTGGGCGAACGAGGGCGCGGACGCGCCGAAGCCGCTGAAAAACGGCACGGTCCCTGACACGGGCGTCACGCGGCGAGAGCGGCTGGACGTCTTCTTCGCGGTGCTGCGGGCCATGTCGAACGCGGCGGACGCCCTGCTGCCCTATGGGCTGGGCAAGGCGACGGGCGACGAGGCGGAGGCTCCGCGGACGCCGCTGGCCGCTCCGATCCTGAACGTGAACATCGACGCAGGCGGTCAGGCGTCTTCGCGGACCGTCTCCGGCGGCGCAGCGCCGTCCGATATGGAGCCTCCGCCGCGCCCATGGGAAGATGAGGAAAATCAAGGGTTTATCGACGGCGAAGGCGGCGAGGCAGACGGATGACGCTGGGCCGGACAGATAAGTCATTGGTGGATAACGCAAAAATCGTCCGCGACCCGCTGATCGAAAATCACCGGGTCGGCGCGCCAGCCGGCCCGCGTCGCCCCTTCGGGGCGACGCGGGCGCACCCCCCCATGCGCTCGCGCCTTCCCGGCGTCTGCGCGCACGCGACAGGGGGGGGGCGGCCTGCCGCGTCTGCCTGTCCGCCCCTGTCTCCGACCCCGATCAGAAGTTCGAACGGGAGCGTGGGAAGGTGACGGGTGCGGGGAACAGGGCCAACCCCGGCTCGGGGTCCGGGGTCGATCGCGCCGCCGAGCTGGCGGGCGCGGCGGCGCATGAGGCCGTGCAGGAGCTGGCAGGGAAGGCGACCGGCGACATGCCGGGGCAGGGCACGCTGACATTTCCCGGTCCGGTGGCGCAAGCCTTCTATCTGGACGACGCGTCGGTGGTCGGGATCCAGGGGCCTGTCGGCTCGGGCAAGACCACGACGCTGATCCACTCGCGGGTTCGGCGCGCGCGCATGGCGCCGATCAGCTCCATCGACCGAACCTGGCGGCGCTACCGCCTCGGGGTCACCCGACAGACCTATCGCGAGCTGTGGGCCACGACGATCCCGAGCTACATCGACGTGATCCCCAAGGAGCTGGGCGTCTGGGCCGGCGGCCGAGGCGATCCTGCGCTGCATGTGATCGAGTTCGAAGATCACCTGGGGCCGATCCGGTTCGAGACGGAGTTCCGCGCGTTCGGCGACGATCCGGATGCGGCCATGCGCGGCTGGCAGATCACCGATCTGTGGATGAACGAGACCGACACGCTGCCCGCGGACGTGCTGACGACGGGCATGGGGCGCGTGAAGCGCTATCCCGGCGCCGATCACTATCGCGCCTACCCGGTCGACGTCGCCGATTACGGGCAGGTCGTCTGCGACTTCAACGCGCCCGACGAGGACAACTGGGCCTACGACGTGTTTCACGATCAGGACAAGCGCGCGCGGATGGCCGCCGAGCTTAACCGCGAGCTTCCGCCAGGGGCGCGGCCGGTCGAAATCTCGTTCCATGAGCAGCCCGGCGGCCGAGAGCCCGGCGCGGAAAACATGGCGAACCTGCCGGCCACCTACTACCAGACGCAGGTGGCGACGATGACCCTGGCCGGGCAGTCGCACAAGGTTGCGCGGCTGGTGGACAACAAAGTCGGCTTCACCCGGCTGGGCGACCCGGTGTTCCGCAAGGAGTTCAACCCGCGCGTCCATATCGCGGCGGCCACGCTCGATCCCGATCCGGACCTTCCGCTGAAAATCGGGCTCGACCAGGGCTTCCGCGCGGCGGCGGTGATCGCCCAGAACCCCGGACCGCTGCGCTGGCGCTTCATGGCGGAGCTGATGCGTCCCGACGAGCGCCTGCTGGCGCGGCAGTTCGCCGAGCTGCTGTGCGAGCTGCTGGAAACCCCGCGGTTCGCAGGGTTGCGGGTGGAGGGGGCCTGGGGCGATCTGGCCGGTGAAGCCGGATCTTCGTTGGCCGAAGACGATCTGGACAACTGGAACCGTCAGATCAGCCGCGCCTGCGGCTTTCCGGTGCGTCCGCAGAAGGTCGGGGCCAACCGGATCGCGCCGCGGCTGGAGGCGATCCGCGCGCCGCTGGATCACATCCACCAGGGAGAGCCCGGCGTTCTGATCTGCCCCTCGCCGGCGACGCGGTTTCTGCGCGCCGGCTTCGCCGCCCGGTATGTCTGGACAGACGAAATCGGCGCCAACGGCGACAAGCGAAAGGTTCCCGACAAGTCGCAGCCCGAGGCGAACGTGATGGACGCGACCGGCTATCTGCTGCTGTCCGAGCACAAGCGTCCGGGCGTGCCGCCGTCGCCGAAGGAGGCGCGGGCGCGTTCCGACCGGCCGGGAGGCCGGCCGAAGGGTCTGCAGACCGGCTGGGCCGCGGCGCAGCCCTACGGGGGCACGGCATGAACCTTGCGGCCCTTCATCCGTCGCTGGGCGTGACGCGAGCCGATGGCGATCTTGAGGCGCTGATGGCGGTGCTGGCCGATCTGGATCCAGCAGACCGGCGCGAAGCCGACATGGAGGGGCTGCCGGCCGCGGATCCAGAGGCGCTGGCGCAGGGCTTCTGCGCCGCCACGGCCGGCGGGGGGATGGTCTGGGTCGTGTGGCACGCGCCGGACGGGCGCGGCGCCGACCCCTTCGCCATCTGCGCGATGGGGCCGGCGCAGGGCCCTCGATGCGCCCATGTGGGCTTCGTTTCCCGGCCCCGATCGCAGTTTCGGCGGCCGTTGGGCTGCCTGGGCGTCTGGCTTCGGCGATCGCTGCCCGCGGCGGCGCGAACGCGCGGCGCCCGCCGGCTGGAAGCCCGCTGCTGGGCCGAGCACCCGACAGGTCCCGGCTGGCTGCAGGCCCTGGGGTTCGCCCGAGAGGGCGTGTTGCGGGGCTATGGCCTCGGAGGCGCCGATTTCGAGCTGCACGCGCTGACCGTTCCCTCAGAACAAGGATCATCGACATGGGTTTCATGATGCCCAAGGCGCCCGCGGCGCCGCAGCGTCCGGCCGTTCAGGCGCTGGTTCCGGACCCCGGCGGGCAGGAGGCGGCGCGAGAGGCGAGCTTCGCCCAATCGCTGATGCGCGCGCGGCAGGGCGCGGCGGCGAACGTACTGACCGGTCCCAATGGCATTCCGGGCGCGCGGACGACGCGACAGCTCGGCCAGGCGGCCTAGGCCGCACCCTTCGAAAGGAACGCGACATGAGCGACTTCGATCTGAGCGACTGGCGTCTCCGGCCCCCTGTCGGTTTTCGGGGCGCGGCGATCCGTCTGGCGGAGGACGCGCCCGAATGGGACGCCTGCGCGGCGCAGTTGGGCGTCGAGCCGGCGCATATCCGCGCCGTGGCCGAGGTCGAAAGCCGGGGCGAGCCCTTCCTGCCCAGCGGTCGGCCGCCGATCCTGTTCGAGCGGCATCAGTTCAGCCGTCGCACCAGGGGGATCCATGACGCGTTCGCGCCGGCGGTCTCGCACCCGAATTCAGGCGGCTACGGCGAGGGCGGGGAGGCGCAGTACGACCGGCTGGAAGCCGCGCTGAAGCTGGACGAGAAAGCGGCGCTGGCCTGCGCGAGCTGGGGTCGGTTCCAGATCATGGGCTTCAATTTCGCCATGGTCGGGTTCAAGAACGTTCGGCAGTTCGTCGCCGGCATGTGCCACTCGGAAGCCGTGCAGCTGCAGGCCTTCGCGGCGTTCATCAAGGCGAACGGTCTGGCCGACGAGCGCTCGTCGGCCAGACCGTTCGCCTTGATGAACGCCGCGAA
>JBCBYE010000860.1:0-1561 GCA_039816075.1 Pseudomonadota bacterium
CCTGAGCCCCGCGGCCCCGCCGCCCCGCGGCTCTCCCGCCGCCGCCCCGCCGCCCCGCCGTTCATGAACCCGCTCCCTTCGCTCTGTTAACCTTCCCATACGTCAGGCGCCGCCCTCAAAGAGCGCCTGCGCAAAGGGAAGGAAACCCCATGACCGACACGACCCGTTCGGCCCGCGCCGAGACGGACGCGGCGCCCGCGCGCCCCGACCGCCGCAGGTTCCTCGCCACCGCCGCCGCCCTCACCGGCGCCACCGCCATCACGCCCCAGGCCATGGCCCGCAACTTCGGCCCCGACGCCGACCCGGTCCGCTACCCCGAACCCGACGTGGTGCAGCTCGACCCCAGCTTCCGCTACAAGCTCGGCAACACGCCGATCCAGCGCCTCTACACCGGAACCTACTGGGCCGAAGGCCCGGCCTGGAACGGTCACGGCAAGTATCTTCTGTGGTCCGACATCCCCTCCGACGAACAGCTGCGCTACATCGACGAGGACGGCCACGTCTCCCGCCGGCACCGCTTCCCCTCCGGCAATTCCAACGGCAACACCTTCGACTTCCAGGGCCGCCAGATCGCCTGCGAGCACGGCAACCGCCGCGTCGTCCGCTATGAATGGGACGGCACGATCACGGTCCTCGCCGACGGCTTCGACGGCCAGGACTTCAACGCCCCCAACGACGCCGTGGTGCATCCCGGCGACGGCTCCATCTGGTTCACCGATCCCGGCTACGGCTCCTTGATGAACTACGAGGGCAACCGCCTGAACACCGGCTCCCCCCAGCCCATCCAGAAAGAGGCCGTCTACCGCATCGACGCCGCCACGGCCGAGATCGCCAAGGTCGCCGACGATCCCTTCAAGCCCAACGGCCTGTGCTTCAGCGCCGACTACTCCAAGCTCTACGTGGCCGACACCGGCGTGTCGCACTACTCCGACGCCACCAGCCAGATCTGGGTCTACGACATCGACGGCGCCACGCTGAAGAACGCCCGCGCCTTCGCCTCCATGACGTGGGAGGGGCGCACCGGCTTCGCCGACGGCATCCGCTGCGACGAGGACGGCAACATCTGGTCCTCGGCCGGCTGGGTCGGCGACGGCTACGACGGCGTGCACATCTTCAACCCCGAAGGCGCGCGCATCGGCCAGATCAAGCTGCCGGAGATCTGCTCGAACCTCTGCTTCGGCGGACCCAAGCGCAACCGCCTCTTCATGACGGCCAGCCAGTCGCTCTACGCCGTCTACGTGGAAACCACCGGCGCCCACATCACCTGAGGGGCCCGCGCCCGGGCGGACGGGGCCGCGCCTCCGTCCGCCCGACGAACGTCGGCGCCCGCCCGCCGGACGCGTCGGCCGGGCGCCCCTGCGCAGGGCGCCAGCGCAGGGGGCGCGGCGCCGCGATCAAATTTGATGACCGAATTCTTGACGGGCGGCGAGCGGCGGACGAGCCTGCGCCACCGGATAAATATCGCCGAGGCCCACGATGATGCTCGTATTCAAACGTTTGAAATCAATACTGGATCCCGCCCCGTTCCGAGGCCTGGCGCAGGAGGATGCGGGGACCTTCA
>JBCBYE010000270.1:0-6122 GCA_039816075.1 Pseudomonadota bacterium
GCCGACCTCATCGTCGGCGGCCGCGGCGACGACATGCTCACCGGCGGCCAGTTCACCGACACCTTCGTCTTCGGCCGCCGCGACGGCGAGGACGTGATCACGGATTTCGAGGGCGGCGTCGACCGCATCGACCTGACCGCCTTCGGCTTCGACGCCGGCGATTTCGCCGCGCGGGTGCTGCCCGCGCTCTCCTCCAACGGCGCCGGCGGGTCGTTCCTCGACCTCGACGCGCTGGGCGGGCGCGGTTCAGTGATGATCGAGGGCCTGCGCTTCGCCGACGCCGACGCCTCGGACTTCATCCTGTAGCTCTTCTCCCGCCGCCCGCCGCCCCCCGCAAGCCAACGACGCGCGGCGCCGTCGACCCTCTCGCCCGAGCGGCCCCTCACGGGCCGCCGCCGCCGCCGTCGCCGCCGCCCCCGACGCCGCCCCCGACGCGGGCGATTTCATCCTCCAGCCTCGCGCCCCGCCGCACGACGCGCTTGCCGGCCTCCCCCCGGCCGGGCAAGCTTCCCGCCGGGGGAGCATTGCCGGAGGGGGGCCGCAGCCATGGTCACGCAGATCGCATCGTCCACGTCGGCGTCGACGTTCACGCTGGCCGTGGGCGACGAACTCGTCGTGGTCGACGGCGTCCAGATCTGGCGCGACGCCTCCACGGTCGTCACGGCCTCGGGCTCCAACCAGATCTTCATCGGCGCCGGGGCGGCCGTGCTCGCCTTCGACCCCTCCTTCGGCGTGGCCGTGCAGCTGCAGAACGCGACCACGCAGCGCAGCCAGATCGACATCGCCGCCGGCGGCGCGCTGCAGGCCACCGGCTACGCCATCGACGTGCAGGGCGGCCTCGGCTCGATCATCATCAACAACGGCTCCGTCTCGTCGCGCGACTTCGCCGCCATCCGCCTCAACGGCGGCGACGAGGACCGCGTCGTCAACACCGGAACCCTCTCGGGCGACATCTCCGCCATCAACATCTTCACCGCCGGCCGCATCGACAATTTCGGCGTCGCCTCGGGCGAGGCCTACGGCATCCGCGCCGTGGGCGGCGGCGCCGCGATCGTCAACACCGGCGAGATCATCGGCGCGTCCGCCGTCGGCCTCATCGGACAGTTCGCGACCCTCGCGCACGAGCTGATCAATTCCGGCCGCCTCCAGGGCCGCGTCCACGCCGTGCAAAGCGACGATCAGGCGGCGGTCATCGTCAACACCGGCGTCTTCGCCAGCGCCTCCGCCGGCGACGCGGCCGTCGCACATGCCAACAACGACGCCGACCGCGTCTACCGGCTGACCAATTCCGGCGACATCCTCTCGGCCGGCCTCGCCTATGACGGCAGCCTCGCCACCGACCTCATCGAAAACATCGGCCGCATCCTGGGCCGGATCGATCTGGGCGGCGGCGCCGACCTCTATCTGGGCCGCGACGGGCTGGTGGAGGGCGCCGTCTACGGCGGCGGCGGCGCCGATCAGCTGATCGGCGGCGCCGGGCAGGACGAGCTCTTCGGCGGCGCCCAGAACGACGTGCTGCGCGGCGGCGCCGGCGACGACGTTCTGCGCGGCGGCGAGGACGACGACCAGATCGGCGGGCAGGGCGGCGCCGACCAGCTCTTCGGCGATGCCGGGCGCGACCTGCTGCGCGGCCATGCCGGCGACGACTCCCTCTCGGGCGGCGCCGGCGACGACGACCTGCGCGGCGCCGGCGGCGACGACGCCCTGCTGGGCGAGGACGGCGTCGACGTCCTGCGCGCCGGCGCCGGCGACGACGAGGCCTTCGGCGGCGCCGGCGGCGACGACATCCGCGGCCATGCCGGCGACGACGTCATCGGCGGCGGCCGCGGCGCCGACCTCATCCTCGGCGGCCGCGGCGACGACACGCTCACCGGCGGCCAGTTCACCGACACGTTCGTGATGAAGCGCCGCAACGACGACGACGTCGTCACCGACTTCGAAAACGGAACCGACGTCATCGACCTGCAGGCCTTCGGCCTGCGCCCGGCGCAATACGCCGCCGTCGTCGCCCCCGCCCTCACCAACGCCGGCGGCGGCGCCACGTTCCTCGACCTCGCCGCCCTCGGCGGCCAGGGCTCCGTCCTCATCCAGGGCCTCGCCTTCGCCGACGCCGACGCCTCCGACTTCATCCTCTGATCCCCCCGCGCGCCCCCGCGCGCCTTTCCGCGAAAGGATCGCCCATGACCCAAATCGTCAGCGCCACGACCGGCGGCGCGGGGGTGCAGGTCTCCCTCGCCCTGAACGAGGATCTGATCGTCGACGCCGGCGTGCAGCTCTATGCGGAATCGCAATCGGCCGTCTCCGCGCTCGGCGGCGGCACGATCCTGGTCGCCGCCGGGGCCAGCGTCACGTCCCTCTCGGACTTCGGCTTTCACGCCGCCATCCTGCAGACCGACGCCGACGCGGACGAGGTCACCCTGCGCGTCGCCGACACCGCCACGGTGCTCGGCCGCCACGACGGCGTCTCCCTCGCGGCCGAGGACTCGGCCGTCTTCAACGGGGGCGCCATCATCGCCGACGCCACGGCCGTCACGCTCGGCCGCCGCAGCTTCCTCTCCAACGAGGGCGAGATCGCGGGCGACGGCAGCGGCGTCGACATCGGCGACGGCGCCACGATCGTCAACGGCGGCTCCATCACCGCGCGCGGCGGCGCAATCAACGCGCAAGGCAACCTCTTCGCCACCAATACCGGCGTCCTCGCCGGCAGCTTCGGCCTTCTCGCCGACCTCTCCGGCGAAGACCTCAAGACGATCAGCCTGGTCAATGCCGGCGAGATCACCGGCATCCTGCTGGGCTTCAGCGTGGTCGGCGCCTCGCTCAGCCTGCGCAACAGCGGCCGGATCACCAGCGACGCGGTCCTGCTGGACTTCGCCGCCGTCAGCATGATCCCCCAAGACGACCCCGACGCCTCGCTCTCGATCACCAATTCGGGCCTGATCGCCGGCAAGGTCGTCGCCATCAGCGGCGCGACGGGCGGCGCCGCCTCCACGCAAAGCGTCGTCAACACCGGCCAGATCGTCGGCGACATCCTCTTCGGCGACGGCGACGACCTCTACCAGGGCCGCCTCGGCGCCGTCGAAGGCAGCGTCTCCGGCGGCGGCGGCGTCGACCGCCTCGTGGGCGGGGCCGAGGAGAACACCCTCGACGGCGGCGCCCAGGGCGACGTGCTGCGCGGCCGGGCCGGCGACGACCTCCTCCTGGGCGGCGCGGGGACCGACACGCTCGACGGCGGCGCCGGGTCCGACACGCTCGACGGCGGCCTGGCCGAGGATCGCCTGCGCGGCCGCGCCGGCGACGACGCGCTCGACGGCGGCGACGGGGTGGACGTGCTCCTGGGCAATGCCGGCGACGACGCGCTGGCCGGCGGCGCCGGCGGCGACGTCCTGCGCGGCCATGCCGGCGACGACAGCCTCGGCGGCGGCCGCGGCGCCGACCTCATCGTCGGCGGCAAGGGCGACGACGTGATGACCGGCGGCCAGTTCATCGACACCTTCGTCATCCGCCGCCGCGACGGCGAGGATCAGATCACCGATTTCGAAAACGGAACCGACGTCATCGACCTGACCGCCTTCGGCCTTTTCGCCGGCCAGTTCGCGGCCGAGGTTCTGCCGGCCCTGTCCTCCGCCGGCGGCGGCGCAAGCTTCCTCGATCTCGACCAGATGGGCGGGAACGGCTCCGTCCTCATCCAGGGCCTCGCCTTCGCCCAGGCCGACGCCTCCGACTTCATCCTCTGACGCCGGCCTCTCTCCGGCCCCTCCTCCCGCAAAGGACGCACCGTGGCTCAGGAAATCACGACCTCCAGCGGCGGCGCCGGCGTGCGCAGCCTGATCCTCAGCGGCACGGACATGATCGTCCACTCCGACGTCGTGCTCACCAGCGACGACGATCACGTCCTGAACGCCTTCGGCGGCAACACGGTCCTGGTGCTGGCCGGGGCCTCGCTGCACGCGTTCGACGCGGGCTTCCTCAACGCCGCCATCGAGGTCGAGAACGATCCGAACGAACGCACCGAGATCGACATCGGCAAGGACGCCGAAGTCACCGCCTACGGCGCGGCGATCAACGTCCAGGGCGGAGTCATAGGTCTGGTCAACCACGGTCGCCTCGTCTCCCGCGACCTCATCGGCGTGGAGCTCCTGGCGGAGAGTTCCAAGGCGACCAACCACGGAACCATTTTCGGCGGCTTCATCGGTCTGCGCAGCTGGCAGAACTCCGACATCGTCAATTTCGGCGACATTTCCGGCCGCAGCTTCGGCGTGGCGCTGCGCCAAGGCGGCGGCACGTTCGACAATTTCGGCCGGGTCGAAGGCGAACAGGCCGTCTGGCTCGGCGATAGCGCGGCCCCCGAGGCGCCGAACCGCTTCGTCAACGCCGGCGAAGTGATCGGCGAGCGTCACGGCGTCTTCATCCGCGTCGAAGAGGCCGAGATCGTCAACTCCGGCCTGATCGTCAGCGCCGAGGCCGGCGTCGGGACCGTCCACCATCCCGTCGGCGTCGCGAACGTGGGCACCCGCTTCGTCAACGCCGGCGAGGTCCTCTCCATCGACATCGCCTATCAGGGCGGCGACGGCGTCGACGACATCGTCAATTCCGGCCGCATGATCGGCGACATCCGCCTCGCCGACGCCGACGACCGCTATGTCGGTCGCCAGGGCAGCGTCGAGGGCGCGGTCTCCGGCGGCGCCGGCGCCGATCTCATCGTCGGCGGCGCCGAGGAGAACACCTTCGCCGGCGGCGGCGACGACGACGTCCTGCGCGGCCGCGGCGGCGACGACTCGCTGTCGGGCGATGCGGGCGAAGACACCGTCAACGGCGGCGCCGGCGACGACGTCGTGCGCGGCGGGACCGAGGACGACCGTCTTCTGGGCAAGGCCGGCGACGACGACCTGCACGGCGAGGACGGCCTCGATCTGCTCCTCGGCCATGCCGGCGACGACGGCCTCTACGGCGGCGCCGGCGGCGACGCGCTGCGCGGCCATGCCGGCGACGACGTCCTCGGCGGCGGCCGCGGCGCCGACCTCATCATCGGCGGCAAGGGCGACGACGTGATGACCGGCGGCCAGTTCATCGACACCTTCGTCATCCGCCGCCGCGACGGCGAGGACGAGATCACCGATTTCGAAAACGGAACCGACGTCATCGACCTGCAGGCCTTCGGCCTCTTCGCCGGCCAGTTCAATTCGGTGGTCGCCCCGGCCCTCTCCTCCGCCGGCGGCGGCGCGAGCTTCCTCGACCTCGACGCCATGGGCGGCAGGGGCTCCGTCCTCATCCAGGGCCTCGCGTTCAGCGACGCCGACGCCTCCGATTTCATCCTCTGAAACGACCGGCCTCCCCCCCCAGCCTTGCGTCGATTAACGCTTCGTTAAACAGTGCGCGCGACGCGCCGCCCCAGGGCGGCCGACGCACACACGCCGCCCCAGGGCGGCCGATGCCAACAGGCCGCCCCAGGGCGGCCGACGCACACACGCCGCCCCAAGGCGGCCGATGCCAACAGGCCGCCCCAAGGCGGCCGAGGGGACAGGAACCGCACGCCATGGCCGCATTCTTCGTAGACGCCAACGATGCCACCAACGGCATCCGCATCTCGCTCTTCGCCGACGAAGACTTCCTCCTCGCCTCCGGCATCGAGGTCGCCAGCTTCGACGACAGCGCCCTCGTCGCCGCGGCGGGCCAGGCCAGCCTGGCGCTTTCTCCCGACAGCTCGCTCGTCGGCTTCGGCGACCCCGCCGCGGTCCTGCTGAACGGCACGACCTCCGAATTCTCGCTCTCCATCGCCGAGGGCGCGCAGATCTACGGCAAAAACGTCGCCGTCGAGGTCCAGGGAGAGATCCTCCTCTCCAACCGCGGCACGGTGATCGGCTATCAGAGCGAGGCCCTCGTGATCGACGATCGCGCCGTAATCACCAATTACGGCGTGATCGAATCCCTGACCGACGACGCCATCCGCCTCGGCGACCTCTCCACGATCACCAACCACGGCTCCATCATCGGCTCCGGCGAGGCCATCCGCGCCGACGAGCGGATCGACCTCTACAACTACGGCCTCATCCGGGCGGAGGACGCGATCTCCATCGACGATCCCGTGGCCAGCGACGGCGTCGCCAACATCTTCAACGCCGGAA
>JBCBYE010000728.1:0-2227 GCA_039816075.1 Pseudomonadota bacterium
CACCAGATGAGCGTCACGGGCATGATCGTGGCGCTGGGCCTGCTGGTGGACGCGGCCATCGTGATGACCGACGAGGTGCGCAAGCGCCTGGGCGCGGGCATGAGCCGGGCCGAGGCGGTGGGGGATGCGGTGCGGCGGCTGGCCTCGCCGCTGCTCGCCTCGACCGTGACGACGGCGCTGGCCTTCACGCCCATGGTGCTGCTGCCGGGGCCGGCGGGGGATTTCGTCGGCGCCATCGCCATCGCGGTGATCGTGATGCTGTTCTGGTCGCTGGCCATCGCGCTGAGCCTGACGGGCGCCTTCGCGGGCTGGGCCCTGCCCGAGCCCGAGGGCGAGAGGCGGCGCCGGTCGGCCCTGGGGCGGGTGCTGGCCAACGGCGTGTCGGGCGGGCCGCTGGGCCGCGCCTTCGCCTGGTCGGTGCGCGCGTCGCTGAAGCGGCCGGCCGTGGCGGTGGCCTGGGCGCTGGTGCTGCCGGTGTGCGGCTTCCTGGCCTTTCCCACGCTGACGCCGCAGTTCTTTCCGGGCGTGGACCGGGATCAGTTCTATGTGGATCTGGAGCTGCCGGCCGGCGCCTCGGTGAAGGAGACGGTGCGGGCGAGCGAGCGCGCCTCGGCCCTGCTGGAGGCGGAGGCGGGCATCCGCCAGGTGGCCTGGGTGATCGGGGAGAGCCCGCCGTCGTTCTACTACAACATGACCATGACGCGGCAGAACGCCCCGAGCTTCGCGCGGGCGCTGATCACGACCGAGAGCGAGGCGGCCACGGCGCGGCTGGTTCCGGCGCTGCAGGAGCGCCTGAGCGCGGCGCTGCCGGGGGTGCGGGTGATTTCGCGCGACCTGCTGCAGGGGCCGCCGGTGAACGCGCCGATCGTGCTGCGCTTCGTCGGGCCGGACCTGACGGTGCTGCGGCGCCTGGGCGACGAGGCGCGGCGGATCGTGGAGCGGGCGCCGCAGACCACGGTGGTGCGCACCACGCAGGAGGGCGGGGCGCCCAAGCTGAGGATCGTGCTGGACGAGGAGCGGGCGCGCCTGGCGGGGCTGGACCTGGTGTCGGTGGCGCGCCAGCTGGACGCGGCGCTGGAGGGCGTGACGGGCGGGTCGCTGGTCGAGGGGTCGGAGGAGCTGCCTGTGCGGGTGCGCGTGGGCGCGGCCGAGCGGGCGGACGCCGCCTTCGTGGAGACGTTCGACCTGGTGGGGCCGGGGGGCGTGCTGACGCCCCTGTCGGCGGTGGGCCGGTCCGAGGTGGCGCCGTCGGAGAGCGCGATCACCCGGCGCAACGGCGAGCGGGTCAACGCGGTGCAGGCCTTCGTGCCCTACGGCGTGCTGCCGGAGGCGGCGCTGGGCGAGGTGCGCGCGGAGCTGGAGGCGGCGGGCTTCGCCGTGCCCTCGGGCTATCGCATGGAGATCGGGGGCGACGCGGATGCGCGGGACGACACGATCGGCAACCTGCTGGCGCCGCTGGGCCTGATCGTGACGCTGACGCTGGCGACGGTGGTGCTGACGTTCAACTCGTTCCGGCTGGCCGGGGTGGCGACGGCGGTGATGGGCCTGTCGGCGGGCCTGTCGATACTGGCGCTGGCGATCTTCGGCTATCCGTTCGGCATCACGGCGGTGATCGGGGTGATCGGCTCCATCGGGGTGAGCATCAACGCGGCGATCATCATCATGACGGCGATGCAGGAGGATGCGGGCGCCATGGCGGGCGACCGCGAGGCCATGGCGCAGGTGGTTCTGGGCAGCGCGCGGCACATCGTGTCGACGACGGTGACGACGTTCGGAGGCTTTCTGCCGCTGATCCTGGGGGGCGGCGGGTTCTGGCCGCCCTTCGCGATGGCGGTGGCGGGGGGCGTGCTGCTGTCGACGGTGGTGAGCTTCTACTTCACGCCGCCGATGTTCGCGGTGGCGAACCGGCGGGCGGGGCGGAGGGCGGCCGCCGAGGCGCCGGCGGAGCGGGATGCGGCGTTCGAGGACGGCGCCCCGACGCCCGCCGCCGCGCCCGCCAACCTGTTCGTCGCGGCGGAGTAGCGGCGCGCTGTCGGGCGCCCCGAGCGCCTGCCTTCGGCAGAGCGCCGGCCCGCCCGCCAGCCTGCGCCGGAGAGGCCTGGAACGACGGTTGCGCGGAAGGCGAGTCGTCGAAAGGGTCAAGGCTCGCCAGCCGAAGGCGCAGCGACGCTCCGAAGGAGCGCTCGGCCTTGAGGCTTTCGGCGACTCGCCGCACGCTGGGTGAAGG
>JBCBYE010000755.1:0-2087 GCA_039816075.1 Pseudomonadota bacterium
CGATTGGCGATCAGGATCTTGGAGAACATGCGATCTCGTCCCGTCTTGGAGGTCTGGGCGCCGTTCCCCCTTTCGCGTCGGGGAGGGCGGGCGGGCGCGCGAAAGGGGGAACGGCGCGCCCCAAGCGGCCGGTGCGCCCCGCCCCGGCGCGCGGCCCGCCCGCCCACCCCCGTCGCGCCGGGGCGGGGCGCGGGAAGGCGGGGGACGGTTCTGCGCGACGAGAGCTGCGGGCGTCAGGCATGGCCAGCGCCTCGCTGCGAGGGGCGGGGGTCGAGGGCGGCGGTCAGGTGGCGGCGCGTGCGGTGGTCGAGGGCGACGAGGATCGCGAGCTCCACGCGCTGGTCGGTGCGTTCGGCCTCTTCGCGCAGGGTCTGTACGGCGATGCGCGCGGCCTGGTCGTGGGGAAAGCCGTATGCGCCGGTCGAGATGGCGGGGAAGGCGATGCTGCGGCAGTCGTGCTGCGCGGCCAGCGCGATGGCGTTGCGATAGCAGGCGGCGAGGGTCGCGGCCTCGTCCGCCTCGCCGCCGCGCCAGATGGGGCCGACGGCGTGGATGACGATCTTCGCCGGCAGGTCGTAGGCCTGCGTCGCCTTGGCCTGGCCCGGCTCGCAGCCGCCGAGCGTCCGGCATTCCTCCAGCAGATGGGGGCCTGCGGCACGGTGAATGGCGCCATCCACCCCGCCTCCGCCCAGCAGGGATCGGTTGGCGGCGTTCACCACCGCGTCGACCTGCAAGGCCGTGATATCGCCCTGATGCAGCTCGATCCGCATCGCGCTCACATCCGAAAGACGCCGAAGCGCGTCTGCGGGATCGGGGCGTTCAGCGCGGCGGCGAGGCTGAGCGCCAGGACGCGGCGGGTGTCGCGCGGGTCGATCACGCCGTCGTCCCAAAGGCGGGCCGAGGCGTAGAGCGGATGCGACTGCCGCGCGAACATCTCCTCGGTGGGGCGCTTGAACTCGGCCTCCTCCTCGGCCGACCAGAACCCGCCTTTGCGCTCGATCCCGTCGCGCCGAACCGTCGCCAGCACGTTGGCCGCCTGCTCTCCGCCCATCACGGAAATCCGCGAGGTCGGCCAGCTCCACAAAAATCTCGGCGAATAGGCCCGCCCGCACATGCCGTAGTTCCCGGCGCCGAAGGACCCGCCGACGATCATCGTCACCTTGGGCACCTGCGCGCAGGCCACCGCCGTCACCATCTTGGCCCCGTGGCGCGCGATCCCCTCGTTTTCGTACTTCCGCCCCACCATGAAGCCGGTGATGTTCTGCAAAAACACCAGGGGGATGCGCCGCTGGCAGCACAGTTCCACGAAATGCGCGCCCTTCTGCGCGCTTTCGCTGAACAGAATGCCGTTGTTGGCCACGATCCCCACCGGCAACCCCTCCAGATGGGCGAAGCCCGTAACCAGGGTCGTGCCGAAACGCGGCTTGAACTCGTCGAAGCGCGACCCGTCGACCACGCGCGCGATCAGCTCGCGGATGTCGTAGGGTGTGCGCAGATCGGCGGGGATGACGTCCAGCAGCTCCTCGGGATCGTGGGCCGGGGCCTCCGGCGTGCGTCGCTCCACCGTCTCGGGGCGCGGCCGGTTCAACCCGGCGACGATGCGGCGGGCCAGGGCCAGGGCATGGGCGTCGTCCTCGGCCAGGTGATCGGCCACGCCGGACAGGCGCGTGTGCACGTCGCCGCCGCCCAGGTCCTCGGCCGACACCACCTCGCCCGTCGCCGCCTTCACCAGCGGCGGGCCGCCCAGAAAGATCGTGCCCTGCTCCTTCACGATCACCGTCTGGTCCGACATCGCCGGCACATAGGCGCCCCCCGCGGTGCACGAGCCCATGACGACCGCGATCTGCGGAATGCCGGCGGCGGACATGTTGGCCTGGTTGAAGAAGATGCGCCCGAAATGGTCGCGGTCCGGAAACACCTCGTCCTGCTGGGGCAGGTTCGCGCCGCCGCTGTCCACCAGGTAGACGCAGGGCAGGGCACGATCTTTCTGGGCGGCCCGCCGCTGGTGAAGGCGGCGACGGGCGAGGTGGTGTCGGCCGAGGACCTGGGCGGCGGCGACGTGCACACGCGCCTGTCCGGCGTGGCCG
>JBCBYE010000376.1:0-4838 GCA_039816075.1 Pseudomonadota bacterium
AGGGGGCCGTCAACTCCGGCCAGACCCTCGTCGCGCCCGTGATCGGCACGCCGATCTTCATCAACGAGCTGCATTACGACGACGACGGCGCCGACGCGGGCGAGTTCGTGGAGATCGCGGGCCCCGCCGGCACGGACCTGACGGGCTGGACCGTCGTTCTCTACAACGGCTCCGGCGGCGCATCTTACGGGACCGTGGCGCTGAGCGGGATCATCGACGACGAGGGCGAGGGTTTCGGCGCCCTGTCCTTCGCGCGGGCGGGCATCCAGAACGGCGCGCCGGACGGGCTGGCGCTGGTCGATGCGGGCGGCGCGGTGGTGCAGTTCCTGAGCTACGAGGGAACCTTCACCGCCACGAACGGTCCGGCGGCGGGGATGGAGAGCGAGGACATCGGCGTCGCCGAAACCGGCTCCACGCCCGAAGGACGGTCGCTGTCGCTGGCCGGGGCGGGCACGGTCTATGAGGATTTCGCGTGGACGGGCCCGGGGGACGCCACGGCGGGCGACGTCAACGGCGGTCAGATCTTCGGCGTTCTGCCCACGGTCTCCATCGCCTATCTCAACCCGAACGGGACCGGCGGGCAGGACGAGGGCGACGCCGGCGCCGTCGCATTTCAATTCGTGGTGACGCGCAGCGACGGGACCGGCGAAGCCTCGGTCGAGTACGCGGTCGTGGCGACGGAGGCGGACGCGGAGGATTTCGGCGGCGCCCTGCCCGCCGATACCGTGCGCTTCGCCGACGGCGAGACGGCCGCGACCATCACGGTCGACGTGTTCGGCGACGTGCTGTCCGAGGGCAACGAGGTCTTCGACGTCGTGCTCGCGTCCCCCTCCGCCGGACTGGCGCTGGGCGAGGACACGGCCAGCGCGCGCATCGACTACGACGACGGCACGCCCGTCTTCATCAACGAGCTGCACTACGACAACATCGGCTCGGATACCGGCGAGTTCGTCGAGATCGCGGGCCCCGCCGGCACGGACCTGACCGGCTGGACCGTCGTGACCTACAATGGAAACGGCGGCGCGCCGGACGACACCATCGCGCTGAGCGGGATCATCGACGACGAAGGCGCCGGCTTCGGCACGCTGTCCTTCGCCCGGTCGGGCATCCAGAACGGCGCGCCGGACGGGCTGGCGCTGGTCGATGCCGCAGGCGGGCTGGTGCAGTTCCTCAGCTACGAAGGCGTCTTCACCGGCGTCGGCGGTCCGGCGGACGGGGTGGAAAGCGAAGACATCGGGGTCGCCGAAAGCAATGCCTCGACCCCGGCGGGCGCGTCGCTGCAGCTGATCGGCGAGGGCCAGGTCTACGAGGACTTCACCTGGACCGGCCCGGCCACGGACAGCCCCGGCGACGTCAACGCCGGCCAGAGCTTCGGCGCGCCGCAGCCGGGCTTTTCCATCTCCTACCTCGACCCGAACGACACCGGCGGGCAGGCGGAGGGCGATGCGGGCCAGACCGTGTTCCAGTTCGTGGTGACGCGCAACGACGGGACCGGCGCGGCCTCGGTCGATTTCGCGGTCGTCGCGGGCGCGACGGACGCCGCGGATTTCGGGGGCGCCCTGCCCCGCGGCACGGCGACGTTCGAGGACGGCGAGCTGTCGAATACCGTCGACGTGATCGTGATCGGCGACGAGCTGGTGGAGGGCGACGAGACCTTCGAGGCGGCGCTGTCCAACCCCTCGGCCGGCTTCGAGATTCTCGGCGGCGCCGCGTCGGCGGTGATCGAGAACGACGATGTCGGCATGACCGCCATCTCCGCCATTCAGGGCGCCGGGGACGAAACCCCGCTCGCCGGTCAGCTGGTGCGGACCCGCGGCGTGGTCACCGGCCAGGTGGAGGGCGGCGACACGAGCAACGGCGTCTTCATCCAGACGCTGCGCGGCGAAGAGGACGGGAACGACGCCACCTCCGAAGGGCTGTTCGTGCTGCTGGACGATCCGCTGCCCGAGGTGGGCCAGGTGATCGACGTGCAGGGCGACGCCGCCGAAGCCTTCGGCCGCACGGTGCTGGAGAACGCGACGGTTCTGACCAGCGCCGAGGCGAACTCCGCCGAGACGCCGCTGATCGACACGCTGACCCTGGGCGTGGACGACCTGGAGGCGCATGAGGGCATGCTGGTGTCGCTGATCGCCGAAGACGGCGAGGACATCATCGTCACCGAGGTTCGCAATCTCGACGATTTCGGCGAGTTCCGCGTGGCCGCGGTCGACGAAACGTTGGGCCGCGACTACCAGTTCACCAATACCGACACGCCGGATCAGGCGGGCTTCGACGCCTTCAACGCCGATCTGGCGACGCGCAACGTGATCATCGACGACGGCGCCGCGTTTTCGGATCGGTCGCCGATCCAGCCGCTGGAGGACGATGACGACTCCGACGCCTATTTCGATCCCGCAACCTTCGGCCAGCCGGGCGAGAACGAGACGCTGCGCATCGGCACGACGGTGACGGAGGCGACGGGCGTGCTCGACTTCGGCTTCGGCAGCTACCGCCTGCAGCCGGGCCAGGACAGCGCCCTGACGCTGGACCGCTCCACCGCGGAGCGGCCGACGGAGCTGCCGATCACCGCCGCGCCCGAGGACTACAACCTGCTCGTCGCCAGCGTGAACGTGCTGAACTACTTCACCACCGTCGACCTGTCGGGGGCGGCGACCGACACCGGCCAGGACCCCCGCGGCGCCGACAGCGAGGCCGAGCTGCTGCGCCAGCGCGAAAAGATGCTGACCGCGCTGAGCGAGATCGGCGCCGACGTCTTCGCCCTCGCGGAGGTGGAGAACGGCGATCCGGACCCGACCGACGCAACGCCGCGCGCCAGCGCCGACATCGCCGCGGGGCTGAGCGCCTCGACCGGTCGCGATTATCGCGCCGTGACCGTGGAGGTCGGCGCGGGGTTCGAGACGGTGGACGTTTCGGACGCCATCTCGGTCGAGATCGTCTACGACGCCGGCGCGCTGACGCTGCTGGGCGCCGCGAAGCTGACCGATGCGAACGCGCCGGCGGTCTCCGCCGATCCGATCTTCGATGGCTCCAACAGCAACCGCGCCCCGCTGGCCGCCACGTTCGAGCTGAACGAGAACGGCGAGACGGTGACCGTCGCCGCGGTCCACATGAAGTCCAAGGGCGGAACCGGCAGCGGCGCGAACGCCGACCAGGGCGACGGACAGGGCAACTGGAACGCTCGGCGCACCGACGGCGTGGAGGCGGTCACGGAGTGGCTGGCTCAGGACCCCACCGGCGCCGATGCCAGCGGCCGCGTGATCGTGGCCGGCGACTTCAACGCCTATATCGAGGAAGACCCGGTGAAGGCGGCGATCGAAGCCGGCTACACCTCGGCCGTCGATCTGGCGGAGGACCCGGCGCCCTACGGCTTCACCTTCGACGGGCTGCAGGGAGAGCTGGACTACGTCTTCGTCACGGACGGCTATGCGGACGAGCTGGTCGATGCGGGGACCTGGCACGTCAACACCGACGAGCCGGACCTGTTCGACTACAATCTGGAGGATCGCGACGCGCGTTTCTTCGACGGATCGACGCCTTACCGGTTCTCGGACCACGACCCGATCCTGGCGGCCTTCCAGGTGGGCGAGGACGCGCCGACGGCCCTGGCGCATCTGGAGTTCGACTTTCTGGGCCTGCGCGACGGCGCCCGCGTGGTGGAGGCGCAGCTGCACGCCGGCGCCCGCGATGCCGCCGACAGCGACGGCGCCCTGCTGGCCGAGCGTCTGCTGGCCGACGACCTGGCGGTGCAGCGGCCGCTGGGCGGCGACGACGCCGTCGATCTGGTGGATGTGGAGGCCTATGGCTGGCGCTTCGCCGACGGCCTGGGCGACGCGATCGAGCTGGTCGGCCGCCGGGCGGCGGTCGATGCGGGCCGCGGGGCGGACCTGCCGACGGATGCGGTCGTCGCGCAACGGGCCGAGGCCGACGACGCCCTTCGGGCCGGCGATCCCACCAGCTTCGGCGCCGGCTTTTCGGTGCAGTCCACCGGCGTGGGGCAACGCGGCGGCTATGGCGGCTGGGAATCGCGCAAGCAGGGCGGCAGAACCGTCGACGACAACGAACTGCTGCTGTTCGAGCTCGGCGACGGCTTCGACTATGCGGCGCAGAGCGTCGGCTTCTCCGTCGACGTGGTGCGCACGCGCGGGGCCTTTTCGGGCGATGGCGCGACGGAGGCGAACCTGGCGGCGGATCAGGCCGACGTGACGGTCGATTTCTGGGTCCGCGGCCCGGGCGCGACCCTGGTCAACACGGGATCGGAGACGCTGACGCTGGAAGACGGGGTCTATGCCTCGGTCGAGGCCCGCGCCCCGTTCGAGGCGGTGTCGTTCCGCGCCGCGGAGGGCGGCGCCGACGATCATTTCGTGCTCGAGAGCCTCGAGATCGAGGGCGCGGCGGATCTGCTGATCCTGAGCTGACCGGCGCGGCGCCGCGGGTCGGCGCGCCGCGCCGGCCCGTCGGGCGCACGTCAGGCGGTCGACCCTCGGCCCGGCGCGCGCCGGGCCGCACGCGTCGGCTCCGCCCCGAAAAGCGGAAGGCGCACCGTCACGCGCGCGCCGCCGCCTGGCGCGTCGCCCAGATGGACGATCCCGCCATGGGCCTCGGCCAGGCTGCGCACCACGGCGAGGCCCAGGCCCGCGCCGCCGGTGCGCCGGGCGCGGGAGCCCTCGCCCCGGGTGAAGGGTTCCAGCAGCAGGGCGCGGCGCTCGGGCGGGATGCCGGGACCCTCGTCGTCCACGGTCAGCACCGCCTCCGCGCCCTCGGTCGTCAGGCCCAGATGCGCGGCGCGGCCGTAGCGGACGGCATTGTCGGCGAGGTTGGCCACGATGCGGCGCAGCGCC
>JBCBYE010000440.1:0-4190 GCA_039816075.1 Pseudomonadota bacterium
GCAGGGCGGCGACGGCCGCGACCGCCTGGCGGGCGACGCCGGCGACGACGCGCTGACCGGCGGCGCCGGCAAGGACGTCATGGACGGCGGCGGCGGAAACGACGGTCTGGGCGGCGGCAAGGGCGACGACCGTCTGATCGGCGGCGCGGGGCGCGACAGCCTGCTGGGCGGCAAGGGCCGCGACACGCTGGACGGCGGCGGCGGAAACGACGTGCTGAACGGCGGCGCCGGGCGCGACCGCTACGTCTTCGGCGCGGGCGACGGCAAGGACCGCGTCGCGGGGTTCCAGCAGGGTCAGGACAAGCTGGCGATCCAGAACGGGGCCGACCGCTTCGGCGAGCTGGCGCTGCGCCAGAAGGGCGACGACGTGATCGTCGCCTTCTCCGGAACCCGCATCCGGGTGGACGACGCGGCGCTGGACGAATTTTCGCGCGGCGACTTCATCTTCGGGTGAGGGCGGCCGCGCGCGGCCGGTCTTTTTCGCGGGTCTGGCGTCGCGGGCGCTCGGGGGTCTGACGCCGGGGGCCCCAGGGCCCTGGGGCCGGGGGCCTCAAGGGCCCCGGGGCCGGGGGCTCAGGGGCCCTTGGGCCGGGGGGCTTCGGCCCGTCGGAGGGGACGGAGCGGAGCGCCGCCACCGCGCCTGAGCCGGGCCCCGTCGCGGCGCCTTCATCGGAGTTTGCCTTGCCGCGACCGGGCCGGCGCGCTTATCAGTGCGCCGACCAAGAGGGAGAGCTTCAGCCATGACCGACGCCGCGAAATCCGCCGAAGGCCTGTTCCAGGACCGCATGCTCAGCCTCGGCCTGGCGCGCGTGTCCGAGGCGGCGGCCATCGCCGCGGCCAAGCTGATCGGGCGCGGCGACGAGAAGGCCGCCGACCAGGCCGCCGTGGACGCCATGCGCAGTCAGCTGAACCTGCTCGACATCCGGGGCACCGTGGTGATCGGCGAGGGGGAGCGCGACGAGGCCCCGATGCTGTTTATCGGCGAGGAGGTCGGCGCCGGCGAGGGGCCGGAGGTGGACATCGCGCTCGACCCGCTGGAGGGCACCACGCTGACCGCCAAGGACATGCCCAACGCGCTGGCGGTGATCGCCCTGGGCCCGCGCGGCAGCATGCTGCACGCGCCGGACGTCTACATGGACAAGCTGGCCATCGGCCCGGGCTATGCCGAGGGGCTGGTGGACCTGGACATGACCCCGACGGAGCGGATCGCGACCCTGGCCAAGGCCAAGGGCACGGGTCCCGACGGCGTCACGGTGTGCATTCTGGAGCGTCCGCGCCATGAGGAGCTGGTGCGCGAGGTGCGCGCCACGGGCGCCGCGATCCGCCTGATCACGGACGGCGACGTGGCCGGCGTGATCCACTGCGCCGAGGCGGAGACGACGGGCATCGACATGTACATGGGCTCGGGCGGCGCGCCGGAGGGCGTGCTGGCGGCGGCGGCGCTGAAATGCATGGGCGGCCAGATCCAGGGCCGGCTGCTGTTCCGCAACGACGACGAGCGCGGCCGGGCGGAGCGCGCGGGGATCGCGGATTTCTCGCGCAAGTACGGGCTGGAGGAGATGGTGACGGACGACGTCATCTTCGCCGCCACGGGCGTGACGGACGGCTCCATCCTGCGCGGGGCGCGGCGCATGGGCGAGTGGATGGAGACGGAAACGATCCTGATGCGCTCCCGCACCGGCAGCGTGCGCCGCATCAGCTACCGCCAGCGCAACAACTGAGCGCCACGGCGGCATGGTCGAGCGGAGGCGGCTGGACCCGGCCTTCGTCGACGCCGCCGAAGCGCCGGAGCGGGGCGAGCGCTGGATCGCCGACACCGCCGTGCGCGGCTTCGGCCTGCGGCTTTGGCGCTCCGCAGGCGCGACGCGCTGGGCCTTCGCGCTGAGGCGGACGGATACCGAGGGGCGCGCGGTTCGGCGGACTTTCGATCCCGAGCGCGAGGCCCCGGGCGACGCCGTCCGCTGGCGCCTTGCGGAGCTTCGCCGCGGCTGCAACGACGCGGCGGCCTTCGGCGGACGACCTCCGCCCTCGCTGTTCCTGGAACCTGCGCGGCGCTGGGCGCGGCTGGAGGTCGCCAACCTCAAGCATGGCGACGCCTTCACGTCGCAGTTCGGCACGCAGGCCGATGACGACGACGCGCGACGCGCGGCGCGGAGCCGCCTCGGCGCGATGACGCTGGAGCGCTGCGCAGACCTGATGCTCGAATTCGCGCCGGAGCGTGGATGGTCGCAGGCCTATGCGGATCGGCTGTCAACGGCCTTCGCGTGGCTGCCGGAGACGTTGCGGCGCCGCTCGCTGGGGGAGCTTTCGGGCGAGGTCTTCCTCGAGGCGTTCGAGCGCACGCAGATGCCGGAGTCGCAGCGCAGGTTGATCCGCGGGCTGCTCGGGCCGGCGTTCGCGAACCTTCGCGCGCTGGGCGGCCCGCTCCTTCGTTTCGGAGATGCGCGGTCGGACCACGGGCGGCGGAGACGCGCCCGCATCGTCGACCACGCGCTCGACGACCTCGACGCCGAGGACTACGCGCGGCTGCTGGTCGCCGCGGCGGAGATGGATTTCGACTGGCGTGGCCGCATCGCCTTGCAGCTTTGCCTGCGCCTCCCTGCTCCGATGTCGCGGATCTTGCGGGGCGGCTGGGATGACCTGCGTGGCTCGACGTGGATCGTTCGGCCAGAGCGGCCGCGATCCCCGCTGGGGACGACGACGCTGGACAAGGAGGCGCTTGAGCTGCTGGGCATGGCGAAGGCTGCCGCAGCTCGGGAAGGCGTCCGCTCGCGCTTCTGGTTCCCCGCGCCGGGCCGTCCGAACAAGCCCTATGCTTCGTTGGCTCGGGCGTGGCGTCTTGCGCGGCGATCGGCAGGTTGGCCCGAGTGCTCGCTGAGGCAGGTGCGTGCGTTTGAGAGTCACCCCCGCTGGGCGTGGACGAGCGAGGAGTACGTCAGGATTTTGGAGCGCCCAGAATAAGGCGAAACTGTCCAGTTTCTGGGGGGCAGGGTGGGAAAAGCTCAATGTTTTCAGCTTCGAAAATCACCTTCGCGCGATTTCAAACGCTTCCTACGTCGTCTCAAACGTGCTTCCTGTTCTCCACGGACGGCCGTCCTTCCCTCCCTGCTTCAAGGAAAGGACACCCCAATGAAGCACCTCAGCGACGCCGAGATCGCCATCGTCAAGGCCCGCATCCTGCGCGGCGATCTCTACCACGAGATCGCCTCGGACTACCGCGTCAACCAGGGTCGCTTGAGCGATCTCAAGCACGGTCGGTTGCGGCCCGACATCGCGCCGGCTCGGCTCCGGCCGCGCTGACGTCAGGCTTGGTCAAGGCGCCTGAAACAAAGTCGCGGCGGGCCGTTCCACCCGTCGCGGCCTCGGCCGCAGCCGCTCACTCGCCCCGGCGCAGGGCGGGCAGGCCGATGCCGACGCCCTGAAAGCCGCCGTCCACCGCCAGGATCTGACCGGTGACGTAGCTCGCCTCGGCCGAGCAGAGCCAGCGGATGGCCTGGGCGATCTCCGCCTCGGTCCCGTAGCGGTTGAGGGGGATGGCGTCGTGATAGGCGGCGCGGATGGCGGGGGAGTGGACCTTTTTCGCCATCTCCGTCTCCACCGGCCCGGGGGCGACGGCGTTGACGCGGATGCCATGCTCGCCCAGCTCCGCCGCCTGCTGCAGCGTCAGATGCGCCAGCGCGGCCTTGGAGGTGCCGTAGGCCGTGCGCAGGGTGGAGGCGCGCAGGCCGGAAATGGAGGTCACGTTGACGATCGCCCCGCCGCCGGCGGCCCGCAGATGCGGGATCGCGGCCTGGGTCATCAGGAACGGCCCGTCGAGATTGGTCGCCATGATGCGGCGCCAGACTTCGAAATCGGTGGTCTCGATGGGTCCGAAATCGGCGATGCCGGCATTGTTCACCAGCGCGTCGAGGCGGCCGAAGATCCCGGCGGCGGCGGCGACCGCGGCGGGCGCCTGCTGCGGGTTCGAAACGTCGCCGGGGATCGCCAGAACCTGGTCCGAGCCGAAGCCGTGCGCGGCCCGCGCCAGGTCGCCCTCGCGCAGGTCGAGCATCGCCACGCGCCAGCCGGCGGCCAGAAAGCGCCGGGCGGTTTCCAGACCGATGCCGCGCGCGGCGCCGGTGACGAGGACGGTCTTCTTTACGCTCATGCGCCCGAACCTGCTGCGGAAGCGCGCCGCGGTCAACGCCGAC